>ONKB01000021.1 GCA_900318305.1 uncultured Prevotellaceae bacterium
AAGACATAAAATCTTCCTCGTTCTTGTAATCAGCTTTGAAAGAATCTTGGTGGTAAATTACAAATATAATAATCGGCAAGAAATTGAAAATCAATTTCTTGCCGATTATTCTCTGTGATCCGGTTGGGATTCGAACCCAAGACCCACAGCTTAGAAGGCTGTTGCTCTATCCAGCTGAGCTACCGGACCATCTTTCTTAGCGACTGCAAAATTACATTATTTATTTAATTTGACAAAATTAAAAGGGAAAAAGGACGAGCATCACCTCCCCTAATGCCCCTGAGTAGATTATTTTTTGCGAAGTCGGGCAGCTTTGACCTCAGGAAACATCAGCGGGCTGGGATTCATGCTACCATCAGCAGCACGGCCCAGGAAACGAGCCGAGAATATGGCTCCAAGTGCCCACATCGTACTTCCAGCAGTATACACCTCGTCCGACTCAACTGCAGAGAATCGCGGAGTCACAAAAGAGACATCATATTTCAAGAAAGCATCGTAGTATGTCGTGAACCAATTCCGGGGATAATCAGGAATCCCGTCCATAAAGAACGAGAGAAACTCCTCTGAACTCACTGGAGTACCATTGAGTGCCTTCGCAGATGCCTGATTCAGCCATTCATATCGTTTCATAGTAGAAGAATAGCCATGGTCGGGTCCCCAACTGCCAAGTTTAGTGTTCATCAATTTATTCAGTTTCCAGACCATTGACAATTCAGAGCACATGAGTTGTTTGGTGAACATATACTTCTCCCTAACCACTTTCAGCGAGGCCTCACATTCTTCAACCTCACTATTGTGCAGGTGGATATCCAGGCCGTCTATATCTGGAGATGCCGAAGCGGCATCTATGATAGCACCCACGTTGGCATTAATAGAATCCTGAACAGACACCCGGTTAAGTGCTCCCGCGAATATCTTGTAATTCCATCCCTTAGATACTCTCCAAGAGGATGCAGCAGAGGCGAAGGCTGCGACAAAGTCGGCATAGTTAACGGGGTTTGCTACATTTTCCCCATTCTCCCACATCGGTTCGTTGCCAAGCACCAGGACATCAATGCTATTGCCCAGATTGTCCTTCTCCAGCAACTGCAGTACGCAGTCTATAACATGTCTGACACCTTCAGAGCCTTTGGAAGGTACTTCTCCCGGCAAGTTCTTAAAGACTATCTTTATCGACAACACCAGTTTAGCCTTAGGCACCTGAGTCTTGACAGCAACAAACTGTGCGGGCAATGTGGACATAGCCACAGCATTGGTATTGATTCCGGTAATCCCGGCAGTGTTGCGTTTCAGATATGGCGTAATATTGATAAAAGAACGTATGTACTCTGTACCTGTAGCATTCAGTTCATTGTAAACTCCAGCTATCTCCTGAATATTCTCATTAAAATTTGCTCCAATGGAAGTAGTCTCAAACGTAACGGCAGAGTCTTCCGCATTCCCGCCGCCATTACCAGGCATGCCCTCCGCACTCTCCTGACCGCATGCCGACGTCAGTATCAGACAAAATAATAATACCAACTTCCTCATACCACTAATTAAATGCATCTTTTTTTTTCAATTGTAAAAGTACAGCATTTTTTTTATGCAACCCCAAAAATAACATAAAAAGCCCTCTACTCCTTCAAAAGAGGTAAAAAGAGAGATATTATTTTCAATAATATTATTCATGTATGAGGACATTTTTGTAATTTTGCAATTGATTTTAAATAATTGCCGATTCCCATACTTAAAACATAGCAAATCGCGTATTTTTAAACAATAAAAATAGAATCTGTTCACAAAACGGACAAAAAAAACAATTAAAACAAAATGAAAAAGTACAATTTTAATGCAGGACCATCTATTCTCCCACGTGAGGTAATTGAAAAAACAGCACAAGCATGCCTTGACTTTAATGGTTCAGGCTTGTCACTCATGGAGATTAGCCACCGTGCCAAAGATTTTCAACCTGTTGTTGACGAGGCAGTAGCTTTATTCAAAGAACTCCTTGACATTCCCGAAGGCTATTCAGTTCTTTTCCTTGGTGGTGGAGCAAGTCTGGAATTCTGCATGGTACCCTATAACTTCCTTGAGAAGAAGGCAGCATATCTCAATACCGGTGTCTGGGCTACCAAGGCTCAGAAAGAAGCCAAGCTCTTCGGTGAGGTCGTTGAAGTTGCCTCTTCAAAAGACAAGAACTTCACATACATTCCACGTCAGTTTGAAATACCAGCAGACGCCGACTATCTGCATATTACAACCAACAACACTATATACGGAACCGAGTTGCTGAAAGACCTGGATTCTCCTATCCCCGTTATTGCAGACATGAGTAGCGACATTTTCTCCCGTCCTATAGATGTAAGCAAATATGGCTTAATCTATGGTGGTGCTCAAAAGAACCTCTCTATGGCTGGCGTAACCTTTGTCATTGTGAAAGAAGATCTGCTCGGCAAGGTTAGCCGTCCTATCCCCACAATGCTTGACTACCGCACTCACGTCAAGAAAGGCTCTATGTTTAACACCCCTCCTGTCGTACCTATTTACTGTGCATTGCAGAACCTTAAATGGATTAAGGCACAAGGTGGTGTCAAGGAGATGGAGAAACGTGCCATTGAGCGTTCTGAGATTCTCTATACCGAGATTGACCGCAACAAGCTCTTCAGGGGAACAGCAGAGCCCGACAGTCGCTCACGCATGAATATCACCTTCGTGTTGAAAGATGAATACCAGGAACTTCAGGACGAGTTCCTTGCTTTTGCCACAAGCAAAGGCATGGTAGGTGTCAAAGGTCACCGCGATGTCGGTGGTTTCAGGGCAAGCTGCTACAATGCCATGAGTGTTGAAGGAGTACAGGCTCTCGTTGCCACAATGAAAGAATTTGAAGCAAGCAAATAGCCTGTCTTCCTTTACTTGAACAATAAAAAGAACAAATAATATTATGAAAGTATTAGTTGCTACAGCTAAACCATTTGCCCCCGTAGCCATTGAGGGATTGAAGAAAGTCCTTGACAACGCAGGATACGAACTGGTATTATTGGAGAAGTATACAGAGAAGGCCGAGCTGCTTTCTGCCGTTGCTGACGTGGATGCGCTGATTGTACGCAGCGACAAAGTCGACGCAGAAGTCTTCGACGCCGCCAAAAACCTGAAAATAGTTGTTCGTGCCGGTGCAGGTTACGACAACATTGATCTTGCGGCGGCAACAGCCCACAATGTTGTCGCCATGAACACACCCGGACAGAATGCCAATGCCGTTGCCGAACTGGTAATTGGATTGCTCATCTTTGCCGTCCGCAATTTCTACAACGGCAAGAGCGGTAGTGAGCTTATGGGAAAGAAACTGGGCATTCTGGCTTTTGGCAACGTAGGCCGCAGTGTGGCACGCATCGCCAAAGGGCTTGGCATGGAGGTTTATGCCTATGATGCCTTCTGCCCCGCTGAAGTCATCACAAGCGCCGGCGTTACTCCTGTGGCAAGCCGTGATGCCCTGTTTGAGACCTGCGACATTGTCAGTCTCCATATTCCTGCAACTCCCGACACAGTCAAGAGTATCAATGCTGATGTTGTCGGCAAACTCCGGAAAGGTGGCATTCTCATCAATACCGCCCGCAAGGAAGTGATAGACGAGCAGAGTCTAATTAGTCTGCTCACCCAGCGCGAGGATCTGAAATACATCACAGATATTATGCCTGATGCCAATGCAGAGTTCATGGCATTTGAAGGTCGTTTCTTCAGCACCCCCAAGAAGATGGGTGCCCAGACGGCAGAGGCAAATATCAATGCTGGTGTGGCTGCTGCCAATCAGATAGTTGGTTTCCTACGGGACGGCATCACGAAATTCCAGGTCAACTAAAGAAGCCCCACAAACGTTATGGCTATTGTCAAACCTTTCAAGGGCATACGTCCTCCCCGAAATCTTGTTGAGGAGATAGAAAGCCGCCCCTACGATGTCCTCAGTTCCGAGGAGGCTCGTCAGGAGGCTGGCAACAATGAAAAATCTCTTTACCATATTATAAAGCCAGAGATAAACTTTGAGCCAGGCACAAGTGAGTACGACCCACGTGTCTATGAAGAGGCTGCACGGCAGTTCAGCAAGTTTCTGGACAAGGGTTGGCTTGTGCAGGACGATAAAGAGCAGTATTACATCTATGCGCAGACAGCCAGCCTGCCTGCCAACGGCAATCAGCCCAAGACACAATACGGCATTGTAGTCGGTGCCTATTCGGGCGATTATCAGAAAGGCATTATCAAGAAGCATGAACTCACCCGGGCTGACAAAGAAGAAGACCGCATGAAACACATCCGTGTCAACGATGCCAATATCGAGCCCGTATTCTTTGCCTATCCCGACAATGCCGTCCTGCTGAAACTCTTAGACCGGTATGCCCACTGCGAGCCCGAGTATGACTTCACTGCTCCCATTGACGGTTTCAGGCATCAGTTCTGGTGCGTCAGCGATGACAATGACATCAAAGTCATCACTGAGGAGTTTGCCAAAATGCCTGCACTATATATCGCCGATGGTCATCACCGCTCAGCCGCAGCCGCATTGGTAGGTGCAGAGAAAGCCCGTCAGAATCCTCACCATAGAGGTGATGAGGAGTACAACTACTTCATGGCAGTTTGCTTCCCTGCATCACAATTAACCATTCTGGACTACAACCGTGTTATCAAGGATCTCAACGGTCTGACCGACGAGGAGTTCCTTTCAGCACTTCAAGAACATTTCAATGTCGCCCATAAAGGCACAGCCGAATACCGTCCGCAGGAACTGCATGAGTTCTCGCTCTATCTCAGAGGCGAGTGGTATTCTCTCAAGGCAAAGGCAGGCACCTATGACGACAACGACCCCATTGGTGTCCTTGACGTCAGCATTTCCAGCAATTTGATTCTTGACAAAATACTGGGCATCACCGACCTGCGCCGCGACAAACGAATCGACTTCGTTGGCGGACTGCGAGGACTTGGAGAGTTGAAACGCCGTGTCGACAGCGGTGAGATGAAGACAGCTCTTGCCCTCTACCCTGTCACCATGCAGCAAATTATGGACATTGCCGACTCCGGCAAAATCATGCCTCCAAAAGCCACCTGGTTTGAGCCCAAGCTTCGCAGCGGCCTGGTTATCCATAAACTTAGCTGAACACGAATCACTTTCAAGAATAATAGCGATGCGGGATTGGACTTTTCTTGTTCAATCCCGCATTTTATAACCGTTAATGAACACCGTCAACTACATCAGGAAAAGACAACGAAGCGTTGTAAGAGAAATTAGTTTGCTCTGTAATCAGGAAATAAGATACTCACTCCTGGGCTGTAGGATTATGTCAAGCTCATGTTAGACTGCAAGACCCACTCATAGACAGTAAAGAAAATTCATATACATCAGGCTCTATTCTCTTCAATAACAACAGCTGTTGTTTTTTTACGTCACAAAAAACCGCCCATCTTCACAGACGAGCGATTCAAATCTTATGAAAAATTAATTATTTCAGCACAAAGGTAGCAATTAATTCGGATAAAACAACAAAAGAATTGCTTTTTCATCCTTTGCGAAAAAATTTTATTTATATACCGATGAGCCGCAGTTCTGACAGACGGCACAGCCTTCCTGCCAGGCTATTGTGGCATGTCCGCAGACAGGGCAGATGTCTCCTCCCTTGGCATCATCCTTGACATATTTTTTCAAGGCACGCTCCACACCTGTCTTCCATGTATTGATGTTCTCGTTTTCCAACTGAAGTGAACCGACCAGCTTGATAACCCGGTCAAGCGGCATACGATAGCGCAAGACACCTGAAATCAACTTGGCATAATTCCAGTATTCCTTGTTGAATTTTTCGGAGAGTCCTTCAACAGTTGTCTTATAGCCACGCTTGTTCTCAAACTGGAAATCATAACGATGTGTTCCGTCACGATTGACATTACGGATGATGCGTCCTTTCATAACAGATTTGGGCAACATGATGCCTTCATCGTCATCCTGTATGCCAGTGAATATCTCATAAGGATAACCATCGAGCAAGCCGACAAATGCCACCCATTTGTCCTTATTGTTCTGGAAACGCACGACATCACAGTCAAGCACCTGGGGACGAGTCTCAGTAATCATGGCATGATTATCGTTCTGATTAACAGGCAGAAGTGTATCCGTGCGACTACCCTCACGATAAATGGTACAGCCCTTGCAACCACTCTTCCATGCTGCCATATAGACTGCAGAGACCTGCTCTTCTGTCACATCCTGCGGCATATTCACAGTGACACTAATGGAATGGTCCACCCATTTCTGGATAGCACCCTGCATTCTCACCTTCCTAATCCAGTCCACTGTATTGGAGACAGAATCGGCGTATGGAGAATGAGCCACAATATTCTGAAGTTCTTCTTCAGAATACTGACTTGTAACATCATAGCCATTGAGTTTCATCCATTGAATAAATTTGTGATGATATACAACATACTCCTCATACGCATTCCCATTATCATCAACAAAATCCACATGACTCTCAGAATCGGCAGGATCCACTTTACGCCGCCTGCGGTAAACCACCTTGAAGGCAGGTTCTATACCGCTGGACGTCTGGGTCATAATGCTTACTGTACCTGTAGGCGCTATCGTCAGGAGCGCTATATTACGACGTCCATACTGCAACATGTCATTATATAATGCGCTATCGGCCTCGCGGATACGCAGGAGGAACGGGTTATTGGCCTCACTGCGTGCATCGTAGAGATGAAATGCGCCACGCTCCTTTGCCATCGTAACAGATGAACGGTAGGCCGACAGGGCCAAGGTGCGGTGTACATTTACAGCAAAACCTGTCGCCTCATCAGAGCCATAAGTCAGGCCCATAGCAGCGAGCATATCACCCTCGGCTGTAATACCCAGCCCCGTACGTCTTCCAGAAGCACACCTGTCATATATCTTTTCCCACAAATGGCGCTCGGTAGCCTTGACCAATTCATCCTGCGGATCATGGTCTATTTTATTGAGAATTCTCTGAATCTTCTCCAACTCCAAGTCGATGATATCATCCAATAGACGCTGGGCAATAACGACATGCTGACGGAAAAGCTCAAAGTTAAAACGTGACTGATGGGTAAAAGGATTGACCACATAGGAGAACAGGTTGAGTGCCAGAAGCCGGCAGCTGTCATATGAACACATAGGAATCTCTCCGCAGGGATTGGTAGATATGGAAGCCATACCTTTGTCGGCATAGCAATCTGGAATACTCTCACGAAGGACTGTATCCCAGAACAACACCCCTGGCTCAGCTGACTGCCAGGCGTTGTGTACAATCTTATTCCATAAATCGGCGGCATTGATTTCCCTGACAACCTGAGGATTCGCCACATCAACCGGAAACTGTTGCTGATATTTGTTACCCGTCTCCACAGCTTTCATAAATGCATCATCAATACGCACGGAGATATTAGCAGATGACAAACGTCCGCCAATCAGTTTAGCATCAATAAAGTCCTCGGCATCAGGATGCTTCACATCTACAGACAGCATCAATGCACCACGACGCCCCTTCTGGACAACTTCGTTGGCAGAGGCATTAAAGCGTTCCATCAACGGCACAATACCCGTACTGACCAAAGCAGAATTCTCTATAGGGGAGCCCTTTGGGCGCAGTTTTGACAAGTCATGCCCCACTCCACCACGACGCTTCAGGAGTTGAACCATCTCCTCATCTATCTTCATAATAGCTCCGTAGGAGTCAGCATCACCAGGCAAACCCACAACAAAGCAATTGGACAAGGAAGCCAGCTGAAAGTCGTTGCCTATACCCATCATCGGACTGCCAGCCGGAACAATATAGCGGAAATGATCCAAAAGCGAAAATATCCTATCCTCACCTATCGGGTTAGGATATTTAGACTCTATTCTTGCCAACTCACGAGCCAGCCGATGATGCATATCCACGGGAGATTTCTCATAGATATTCCCTTCAGCGTCTTTCAAGGCATACTTATTAATCCATATACGAGCTGCCAGATCGTCACCGTTGAAATACTCAAGCGACTGTTGAAGAACTTCCTCAAAGGTAAAACTTGTTTTTTTATTTTCCATCTGCGAAAGGAGTATACTCTGATGTATTCTGATATTTTAAGCAAAAATACACTTCTTTTTTGAGTTATCTGGAAACAGAGCAGTTTTTTATTCTGAATTGGACAGGATTTTCAACGTTTTATTCTGTAAGACTTCTTTCAACCTTTCGGTCAGCGGACAGAAATCGATACCTCATCTAAGTGGTGACAGGCACAAAAAGACAGGCAATCATATATTTTTTTGTGTATTACTTTCCCGATTATATTGAATGCTTGATAATTTATTACTATTTTTGTTAGTAAAATAACACAAACAATAACTTTTGACATGAAGGACAAATTTGTTATCGGATTGGAATTTGGCACCGACTCAGCCCGTGCCTTGCTGGTCAATGCCATAAACGGAAAAGAGATTGACACGGAAGTCGCTTATTATCCACGTTGGATGGATGGGAAATACACAAACAAGAGCATCGCCCAGTTCCGTCATCATCCCCAAGACTACATCGAATCTCTACAAAAATGTGTCCGTGCGGTGACAGACCGCCATCAGGAACTGGTTGACGCCATCGTCTCCATATCCCTTGATACCACAGCCAGTACACCATGTCTTGTAGACAAAACATGTACGCCTCTGGCCATGAAGAAAGAATACTCAGACAATCCAGACGCCATGTTCGTGGTATGGAAGGATCATACAGGACAACCCGAGGCCGACGAGATCAATGCCCTCATAGCAAAACAACCAGTGAACTACTCCCTCCATACAGGCAATTTCTATTCCGCCGAGAACTATTGGTGCAAAGTACTCCACACCCTGCGGCACAGTCCAGAACTTCAAAAGGAGGCCTATTCTGCCATTGAGATTTGCGATTATATCCCAGCTTTACTTACGGGGTGTACTGATGCCTCCAAGGTCAAATTCGGACATTGTTGCGCCGCATCCAAACTCATGTGGGCAGAAGAATGGGGCGGCTATCCTCCTGCAGAATTCTTCAAACAGTTGGACCCAGTCCTCATCCCCATATTGGAACACCTTCCAAATGACAATTACAGTTGTGAGAAATCAATAGGCACACTCACTGCCGAGTGGGCAGAAAAACTTGGACTGAAGGAAGGCGTCATCATTGGTGCAGGCAACGTTGACTCCCATTCCGGCGGAGTCGGCGGTGGCATTACCTATGGTACTATGGTGATGAACCTCGGCACATCCGCATGTTTCATGTCGGTAATGCCCAAGGAGGAAATGGGCAACACTATCGTAGAAGGAATCTTCGGACAGGTTGACGGTTCTATCTTGAGCAACATGGTAGGTTTTGAATCGGGTCTTTCCTCTTTCGGTGATGACTTCGCATGGTTCAAGAATCTCATGTCCTGGCCTGTTAAGGCGATTGTCGGCAAAGACACATCAATTGACGAAACTACAAAGCAACGACTCATTGAGGCAGCCGAAGACAATATCCTTCGTGAGGCGGCTAAAGAAGCAGAAAAACTTAACATCACGATTGACACTCCTCTGGCAACAGACTGGTTCAACGGCAGACGTGCACCATATACGAACAACACCCTCACGGCAGCTGTCACAGGCCTTAATCTCTCCACCACAGCGGCAGAGATTTACTATGCCATTGCCGAAGCCACCGCTTTCGCAACAAAAAGCTGCATTGACCATAATGCCAAATATGGCGTTATTACCAACAAACTCATCGGCATCGGCGGTATAGCCCAAAAATCTCCGTTTGTCGTACAGCTACTCTCTGATGCCGTTAACATGCCTATTGAGGTTTCTGACTGCAAACAAGCAGGCACCCTAGGCTCGGTAATCCATGCAACAGTAGCTGCCGGTTTATATCCCTCAGTAGCCGAAGCACAAAAAGTATTATGCAAACCTGCATCCCAACGTTATCAGCCCGACCCTCAACGTCATGCACTTTTGGAAAGGCGCTATGAGCGATATAAGGCTCTCGGTATGTTTACTGAGGATGAGCAAGGGAAAAGTTATTAACACACATTATAACCCTATCCTATTCGTACAGTCATGACGTTTAATATACTTTCCAATCCCGACAAGCGTAAATGGGTAATTGTCGCCACCATATTCGTAGCTATCATCTGCAATTATCTTGACAGGCAGTTACTCTCCATTCTCAAGCCGGAAATTCTGGAGCATTACAATATTACTAATTTAGAATATGCATGGATAGTTAATATCTTTTTGATATGCTATGCGATTATGTATCCTCTCTCTGGCATACTCGTTGACCGTTTCGGTCCTAAGAATGTCATGCTCGGAGGCATTGCCATATGGTCACTAGCATGTATTGGAGGAGGTTTAGCCCCTAATGTATGGATATTCTCCGCTTGCCGTGGCATTTTAGGCTTAGCCGAACCGACCATCTTTGCCGGGCAACTGGTAGCCGTTACCTTGTGGTTTGAAAAAAGGCAGCGTGCCACAGCAAACAGTCTCTGTACAATAGGCGGCTCTCTCGGTGCAGTCATCGCCCCAATCGTGATAGCATGGCTGATGCATCTGCTGTCTTATTGGCAGTATGTTTTCATTCTCTCGGGCGTCATTGGACTGGTCATTGCCTTCCTCTGGGTATTCATTTACAAGACACCTTCTGACGATATCCTTCAGAAAACCTTGAATGCTGATGATAGCAACCAGCCTTCTGCCAATTCGCCCCGAGCCTTCACTTTTGGTCAGCTCTTTAAGACAAAAACTCTTTGGGGAGGTCTGCTCATCCGCCTTGTCAGCGATCCCGTTTGGTACTTTTGCTGTTTCTGGCTGCCTGGTTTTCTTCGCAGCATGGGTGCCAAAGAGAACCTCAGCACCCAGCAGACGCTGGACCTGATTCAATGGATAGGCGGCATACCTTTCTTTATCGGAGCTATCGGTGGCGTACTGACCTCCATGTGGTCAGACAAGATGGTTAAGAGAGGCAAGCTCACCTCCCTTTCTGCCCGCAAACTGACACTTATAAGCACAGTAGTCATTGCACCACTGTGTATCTTCGTTCCCTTTATTGCCATCAGTGAGACTCTTGCCTTCAACACAAAAATCGGCCTTGTCATAGCTATATTCAGTCTCATAGCCGTCATGTGTCTTAGCTGGCTTTACACTTTACCTGTCATCCTCGCCGAGACATTCCCCATCAAGAATGTCGCTACAGTCATGGGAACTTGTTGTGGAGCAGGCGCACTGGGATCCACCGTATTTAACCAATTTGTAGGTTCAATACCAGAGCAGGGATGGACCATCCTCTTCATCGTTATGGGAACACTTCATATCATCGCTGCCGTTATACTCAGCAAAATGGTACATAAGGAATACTAATCGATACAGAAACTGGAAACAATACATAAAACTATAGAAATATGAAAACTATCACAGAACCTTCAAGACAACTCAATGTGCGTTCAGAGGTTGACGTTCTCGTTGTCGGAGGCGGCCCTTCAGGCATTATCGCTGCCGAGGCAGCTGCAGGAAAAGGTCTCAAAGTCATGATTCTGGAAAGCAGAGGCTTTCTTGGAGGCAATCTCACGATCGGCCTTCCCATCCTTTCCTTCCTCAACTGCAACGGCAAGCAAAACATCAAGGGCCTGCCACAAAAATTCATTGACCGCCTCCGCAAAGACGGCAATGCCAGCGACCATAAACCATGCAAGCTTCACATGAGCCTTACCATCATCAATTCCGAGGCTGCCAAAGATGTTGCATTGGACATCATGGAAGAAAAAGGCGTTGAGGTCCTCATGTACACCTTTGTTGCTGATACCATAACCGAAGGGCGCAAAGTCAAAGGTGTTATCATAGAGAGCAAGGCAGGGCGCGAGGCTATCCTCGCCAAGACTATCATAGACTGCACTGGTGATGGTGATGTGGCCTACAGAGCAGGCGTTGCCATGAGCAAAGGCAATGCCCAAGGCGGCATGCAGCCACCCACTCTCATGTACAATATGCGAGGCGTTGATGTCAATAAACTGCGCGATGCAGTTGTCAACCATCATGACGAATTTGACATGGACACTATGCCTGCCCATCAGTTCGCACAAGGCATGTTTATTACCGTCGGACTCCGCAACCAAATCAAAAAAGCACAAGCTGCTGGCATCAAGATACCTGTAGCCCGCACGATTCTCATTACGGGACTCAACAAAGATGAAATATGGGTGAACATGACACGCGTTAATGGTGTTGACTCCACATTACCCGAAAGCTATACTCACGGCGAAATTGAGGCAAGGAAACAAATCAAGGAAATCAATCGCTACCTCAAGCAGTTTGTTCCTGGTTTTGAGAACGCCTATATGGACAAGGTCACTCCATTCATGGGCATCCGTGAGAGCCGTGTCATGCAAGGGCGCTATATCCTCACCGCTGAAGATATACTCTCCAGCCGCCGTTTCGACCATGTCGTTACCGTTGCCAGCTATCCTGTGGATATCCACCATGCTACTGACGATGACTGCACAATGATGTTCACCAAAGACGATTATGACATACCTTTTGAATGTCTGCTACCCAAGGAATACGACAACCTCCTTGTTGCCGGCCGCTGCTCATCCATGAATCACGAGGCCATGGCAGCCACACGCGTCATGTCCACTTGCATGGCATTAGGTGAAGCTGCCGGCCGTGCCGCCCGTATTGCACTGTCCACAGGCGTAGAACCCGCAAACATTGACATCAAGACATTACAGAAAGAATTGCGTGATACTGGAGCATATTTAGGAGACTGATACCATGAGAACACTGTTTATATCCTTCATACTGTTCCTGTTGGTATTGCCATTTACCAATGGGAAGAAGACTGTTGACGAGTACAGAATAATGTCATGCAATATCCGCATCACTGGTTTGGAAGACGATGCTCCATTCCCTGAACGGGTATGGGAGAACCGCCGCGACCTCTGTGTCAACACCATACTTAAACGACAACCTGACTTCTTTTGCATGCAGGAAGTCATCTATGACTCCTATGAGTATTTTAAACAGAAATGCAAGAAATACACATCTTACGGCTTTGTCGGCCCTGAAATGGATCCTTACACAAATGGTTATCACTTCATTGGGAAAAATGTTATCTTTTTCCGTACAGATAAGTTTGAACTTGTCGGCAGCGGATGCTACTGGCTCAGCGACGATCCTCTCATCGGCGGCAGTATGTCGTGGGGTACAAACCGAGCCCGTCATTGCAACTGGGTACGTCTCAAGGACAAGGAAACTGGCAGACAATTCCGCCTTCTTAACATACATCTTGACCACAAGAGCGACTCCGCCCGCAGGGAACAAATCAAAATTATCATCAGGGAATGTGCCCAATATGCCGATAACTTTCCACAGATAATATGTGGGGATTTCAATGCCGGCATCAAGAGTGCCCCAATCAAATATATCCATGCTCAAAAGGGCTGGAACGAAATGTACGAAGACATTCATGGAATGGACGAATATGGCTACACTTGTCACGGTTTCTTAGGTTTGGAGCGTCAAGGCACCGGCCGCCGTATTGACTTTATTTTCCACCATGGCAATGTGCAGACCCTCAAGTGCGAAGTTGTGAAAGATCATATAGACAAGATGTATCCCAGCGACCACTACTTTCTTGACGCAACATTCAAACTCAAATAAGCATATCTAACACATTCTTTTGTACGTAGCTATTGCTGCTCATTATCATAGAGTTCTATGAAGAAAAGATTAGACTCCTTAGATGCCCTACGAGGTTTTGACCTATTCTGCTTAGTCGCTCTTTCCCTTCTCATAAAGGATTTGGCACATGCTGCCAACAATCCTTGGATGAACACCATAAAGATGTTTTTCAGACACAAGGAATGGGACGGTTTCTCAACATGGGATCTGGTGATGCCTTTGTTTATGTTCATGGCAGGCACGACCATACCCTACTCCCTCAGCAAATATCGCGATGGAGCCGAAAAGAAGGCACTTTATTGGCGTATAGGCCGACGAGTGCTACTATTATGGATACTGGGAATGATAGTACAAGGCAATCTGCTAGCTCTTGATCCACAGCGCATATATCTCTTCACAAATACTCTACAGGCTATAGCTGTTGGATGGCTCTTCAGTGCTCTTATCTTTCTGCATACAAACTGGAGAACACAGATAGGCATCGCCATAGGACTACTGATAACATTCTGGGCAGCCATGGAATTTGTGACGATAGGCAATTATGGCGGTGGCGACTATACTCCTCATGGCAATCTTGCGGAAGGCATTGATATGTTATTGCTTGGACGCTTCCGCGACACCGCAACAATCATTAATGGTGAAGTCGTCGTGAAGGCATCCTACACCTATACATGGATTCTTAGCAGTCTGAATTTCGTCGTTACGGTACTAACTGGCGTCTTTGCGGGTGAAATACTGAAGAGCCAGATAAAGCAACGTTCCAAAGTCATTCTGCTTGGATGTGTAGGTTTAGCAATGGTAGTTCTTGGCTGGATATGGAATATCTGGCATCCGGTAATCAAGCACATATGGACCAGTTCAATGGTACTTGTCAGTAGCGGTTATTGCTTCCTGTTAATGGCGTTATTCTACTACTGGATTGATTGTCGCGGACATAACCGGCACCTGACATTCCTAAAAGTATATGGGATGAATAGCATCACAGCATACGTGGTAAGTCATATTATCAGTTTCTCAAGCATCAGCAAGTCTCTGTTTTTCGGTCTTGAGCAATATGCAGGTAATTATTATGATCTAATTATATGCCTCAGCAACGTCAGCATACTATTCATCCTGCTTTATATTCTCTATCGAAACAAAATATTCTTGCGGGTATAGGTCCCCTGTTATCCATTTTATGCTGAACAAAAAAAGACAGTCTCTTGTAAAGAATGTCTTTTTGGAGCCGAAACCGGGACTCGAACCCGGGACCTATTCATTACGAATGAATTGCTCTACCAACTGAGCCATTTCGGCATTTGCGAATACAAAGTTAGTAAAATATCTTGGTAAACAAGTCTCTCGCAAGGAAAAAAACATCGTCAGTTACATGCTGTCCTCAACGTATACCTCTGGCATTGAGGGCTGCGGAATACTTACGCGCGTTTTGAAGATGCTCAGAATAAGTCTTAGCGAAATTATGGGTCCCAGAGAAATCCTCTTTGGCACACATATAGAGGAAATCATGACTGACGGCATTCAACACTGCATCAACACCAACTGTCGTTGGTATCCGGATGGGACCAGGAGGAAGTCCTATATTACGATAGGTATTGTAAGGACTTGCCACGGACAATAAATCATAATATATTCGATGCAGCCCAAATTGTCCAAGTGCAAACTTTATTGTAGGGTCTGCCTGCAGAGGCATACCCGTCTTAAGCCGGTTAATATACATCCCTGCAATCATGGGCTTTTCTGCATTAACGGCTGTTTCCTCGTCTATAATAGAAGCGAGTGTAATAACTTGTTGCGGTGTCAATCCTATGGCCTTGGCCTTAGCCTGACGATCAGATGTCCAGAAACTGTCACTTTCTTTCTTCATACGGCTAAGTAATTTCGTCACAGGGATATTCCAATATATCTCATAAGTATTAGGTATAAACATGCCTATAATATTATTTGTATCTAAATGGTATGCCGCACAAGTTATACTATCCCTGAGGGTATTGATTATGATAGAAGAATCTATCATAAGCCTCTCGCCTAACTCGGCCGACAGACGTTCTACCGTACGTACAGAAGGTATTGTCAGACTGATTGGCGTCTGCATTCCACTCCTAAGTTTCCTGACGATACTCACCACGCTCTCGCCTGGTTCTATTTCATAATGACCAGTATGAATACGTTCCTTATAACCCAGTAATGATGTCATTGTACGAAATTCCCACATGCGATTTCCCTGTACAGCCTGTTCAAACTTTGCCATGACAGAGTCGGAAGTATCATCCTGATCAACATTGATATATATTCCTTTCTGGTGCGTCACAGAAGAGAAAAACATATAATATCCCACAGCACAGCACAATACTGCCAACACAGTAATGATACCTATTAACTGATATGTTTTTTTCATTAATAATAATATTTTAATTATAACTAAAAAGTACTGTCATCGTCTGCGTGCCAACTGCCGTACAATACTGCAAAAGGACTCAGCAGCTTCAAGGTCCTCTATATTCAGATGCATGCGATAGCGCCAATAATGACGAGGATTAGCTGGGTCGTTAATCAATTCGGATGCCATATCAGGATTACATAGCGAGGCATCTATGGCAAGCCAATCCTGAAGCGCAACAATACACAATAGCGAAGGACTCTCCATATGCCAGCGAATAATGTTACATGCCATCTCAGACGACAACTCTTGCGGAGCATCACCATATCCACCCATACGTTGTTGGTAAAAACAAGTAGCATCATCATGGTGTCTGCTCCACCATAACCTAAGAGGCTCCATGTCGTGAGTCGTTATAGTATCTACGGAGCGATATGGATTATTTGGCAACCAGCTGAATCTTCCTTCGTTGCGTTTAGGCATACTCTGTACTTCAAGAGAAAGGATACGAAAACGTTCCAGTACACCATGAACACAATCAGGAACCATACCGAGATCCTCTGCACATACCAACATCGGTGTAGAGTATACTGCACAGGGCAGACGCCTTAAGCCCTCATTTGCCCAGAAATCATTGTGACGCTGATAGAAATAATGATAGTGGATACGATCATATGATTCGCGGTCTTGCTGTGACAACATTAAATACTGCTTTGTACTTTGTCCACTGACAGCGGGATGATAAAACTCTGGTTTCCATCTGTCTCGAATAAACAAAACGTTCCATGGTTCATCATTTCCCGGCTCAACACATTCAGCCAACGGCTTTCTGAAACCATTGGAGAATATCTCGTCCTCTGTCATCGGCAAATCGGGCAGAAAATGGCCTAACCTGCCATCTGAAGTACCATAGGGAATCTGCCAGATGCGAAAGAATCCCAATACATGATCTATACGGTAAGCATCAAAGAAACGTGACATAAACTGGAGGCGGCATTTCCACCAAATGCCACCATCGCGGAGAATATTCTCCCAGTTATATGTCGGGAAACCCCAATTCTGTCCTTTTTCCGAAAAGAAATCAGGGGGTGCCCCTGCCTGTCCGTCAAAATGGAAATACTGAGGATTATACCATGCCGTAGCACTGTCACGGCTAACCCCAATAGGCATATCACCCTTGAGGATAACATGATTTCTGCGAGCCTCATGATGCACTTTTTCAAGCTGACTGATCAGTAAATACTGCACCCATGCATAGAACTTTACTCTCTTCTGATACTCTTTTCGCTGCATAAGGCAATTAAGTTTTGCCTCATTATACTCTCTACAATCCGGCCATGTCCTAAAATCTGCCGTCTTATAGATGTCCTGTAATACACGGAAATAGATATACGGCTTAAGATCGCCACCTAAGATATTTTCATCAATTTCTATCTCTTTTTTATGCTCATCATACCAGGCATAAAGATACTCGCTCTTGAGTTGGTTAACTGCCTCGTAATCGACAAGAGGCAATTGGTTGAGTTTTTTTCGTCTTGCCTCAAAACGACGTTGCAAAGCCTTATCGGTGAGTTTGCCCAAGGCATTGAGGTCGGCATACATCGGATGCAAGGCATAGACAGATATAGCGTTATATGGATAAGAGTCTTCCCAACTGCCAGTGCGCGTAGTATCGTTGATGGGCAGGACTTGGAGAACATTAAGCCCAACTTTATTCGCCCATAATACCATTTTCTTCAAATCACCGAAATCGCCTACACCCCAACTTCTTCTGGAACGCAATGAAAATACTGGCACAACAATACCAGCAAGTTTATCATGGTATTGCGGCAGGCGCAAGGCCGTATCCTCCATAAGGAATTGCATATCTGAAGAAGAGATGCGAGACTTTTCAAATCGCCTGTTGGGGCCTTCCTCCCAGATAACATCATCTGTCTGCAATGATTTCAAAATATATTTATATTCCGAGAAACATGTCAAAGAGGACAGACAAGTGCTGAAAGAATAATTGCCCGCCTTCTCCATAATAATGGCCTTGTTCACATCCCAACATCCAAATTCAATTGTACTACCGGTCAAGCAGAGCTGATAACCCTCTGGGCAGACAAAGTCCTGCACCATGATACATATCCCTGACTTGTATTGATGTTGCAAGACCTTGGTTAATGGATATATACAACGTGTGAAGGCTGAGGTATAGCGATAATTGTTCTCATCCCCATTGGTTATCCAGCGGCAAGTCATCTCAACACCGTCTAAGCTGGGGATGGTAGCATAGTGGCAATAACGTGGCTCTGTGTCTATCATCTCCTCACAACGCCACACTTCAAAATAGAAACCAAACATAGTACCTTCACCGACAGGCAACATCCAGTTTCCGCGCCAGACATCACCTTCCTGTCTCTCCAGCCACTCACCACCAGCACTTGCAGCATCGTCACAAAGGTCCTGCCATAAGAATTTAATATGGTCCACTGCCTCAAAAGCATGGTATGTCAGCGTAACTACAAAATGTATCTTGGAATCCATCAAAACCTAATATCATTAATCGTATGACCCTCCATAATGCGACTCTGGTCCACATTGCCGTCTATGCCAGGCACTTCACCATGAGAAGTATATTGCCATATAATATAGGGGTGTTCATCATTGAGCAAAGGTTGGTCATCACGATAAAAAGCTATCATCAGCGGATATTTGTCAAAACCCTCTCCTTGCAGGTATTTATTGTAAAAGTTAACAAAGGTATATAGTATCGGTTTGCATCCATAGTGTTTCTCAACTGCCTGCATGAACTGGTGAAGGCGGGTGATGAACACTGAACGACTTCCATTGATACGTTCCACATCAATGATGGGTATAAGGTCTTGCTCACTTTTCTTCACCACAGAGGTCATATTCGCCAACTGTTCACTGACTGTTGAATTACTGCGAAAGAAATGATAGCTTCCCGACAGCAAGCCATTTTTGCGAGCCTCGCGGAGATTATATGCATACATATCGTCTTGCAATCCCGAGCCTTCTGTTGCCTTGATATAAACATAGCCAACCTTTCCTAATGTAGCAACCTCCTTCCAGTCTATCATTCCCTGATAATGGGAAACATCAATACCCTCACGATTAAGGAAGTCGGCCTCAGAAAGAATCTTCACCTCGTCTTGCTTGCTCAAATCCTGCTGTTTTACTCCTATTGGCACCATCTCATCGGGCATAGGCAATGCCAAAGCAACAGGCTGACGTTTTTTATCAACTTGTTTTTTCTCCTTTGCCATACCATCAGAAGCAGCAAACAGAAATATCAGGATAATAATCAAGTATTTACTGAGCACAAGAAATCTTCCGCGCATGATGTACCGGTATATGTATGCAAAGATACGAAAATTCCCCATACACTATATGTCCGCACGAGATATTTAGAAATATTTGTAATTACTTCTGAGAGTTTCTATTTCAAAATTTTTCTCTGACACAGGAAACTCTCATCTTTGTTATATGTTTGAAAAAAAGTTTATCTTTGCAACAACTATTAATATTGTATGATATTCTGGTTTTCAGGAACAGGCAATTCACAGTGGCTGGCGCAATGTCTACAGGAAGCTACGAAAGAACAAGCATATCAAATCACTCATGATTTGATATGCGGAGAGACAACTTTCACACTAAAAAATAACGAACGTATTGGCTTTGTCTTTCCCATACACGGCTGGAACATACCCGATGTAGTAAGAAGGTTCATAAAAGACTTGACTCTAGCAAATTACAGGGAAAACTATATGTATTTCGCCTGTACTTGTGGCGATGACATGGGAACGACTGAGAAACAAGCAACATGCTTATTTGCCTCAAAGGGATGGAAACTGCATAGTGCTTTTGCCGTAAGGATGCCCAACACATATGTCTGTCTGCCTGGATTTAACGTTGACCCAGACAGTATTGAACAAGCAAAAATAAATGCCGCCTTGCAAACAGCAAGAACCATCTGTGAAATGGTCTTAGACAGACGCAGTGGCAAGCACATGACTATTCCCGGAAAAATGCCATGGACCAAAACACATGTCATAGGCGGTTTCTTTCGGAAATATCTAATGGATAGCAGACATTTTCACACGACAGACAAATGTATTGGCTGTGGGAAATGTCAGGAAGTATGTTCCCTGAAAAACATTAACATGGAAGAAGGGCATCCCACATGGGGAAGAGAATGCGCCTTATGCCTGGCATGCTATCACCATTGCCCCACACATGCCATAGAATATGGTAAAATGACAAGAAACAAAGGACAATATAAAAATACATTATTATGAGACAGAAATTATTTTTAATCTTTATGTTGGTCTTATTTGCCCAGACAGCATTCCCTTGGGGACACTTGGGACATCAAACCATTGTAAAAGTAGCAGAAAAGCATCTAACCCCTCAGGCACAAGAGATTATCCAGAACCTGTTACATCACGATTTGAGTGATGATTGTAGTTGGATGGACAGTCACCGCACCGGTGAATGGGCATTTACGAATCACTGGCATACACTTTATTTTGACAAAAACCTCAACTACGATCCTAACCCAACACTGACAATTAACAAAAAAACAGGTGTCACCGAGAACAGGGGCGATGCACTCAGCAGCGCCAATAGGGCTGTTTACACGCTTTCAAACTATAAGAGCCTCGATGACTCTACATTCATGTTCAATCTCAGATGCCTCATTCACATGATTGGCGACATGCACTGTCCCACACATAGTCTTATACCTGGCCGCACCAAACTACATACCAACGTACATGACGGACATGAATACTACCCAGTACTCGGCGGTAGCGGTAAGGTAAAGTACCGCGGCAAGGAATTCAAATCTTTCCATAGCGTATATGACGGCATGCCTAATGTCCTCTGGCCTGGCAAAACCGCTGACCAAGTAGTTGAAATAATAGACACAAAAAACAAAAAAGAAATCAAGAAAATTATCGGTCAGAAAAACATGCCACAGTACAATGGATGTTACGACTGTACCATTCCCTTCTACTCTTGGGCTCATCAGTGTGCAGAAACTTCCATGAAGATATGGGATATCAATCCCGAAATCTACCCAGACCTCAATCCTGCCACTGCTGACCTCTCACGCCCCATAGTAGAGCAACAGCTTCGCAATGCCGGATACCGTCTGGCTTGGATTCTGAACACCATTCTCAAATAGACCTCATAGCGTCTGCCTTGCGACATATCAGAAGAGCAACCAGTGCTGATGCCCAGCTTATCGCATTATTCTCCGAAAAGGTATTCAACACCTCCTTTCCCGGATTGCTTGACATGGGCATCAGCACTGAAATTCTTCGACAATTCTACAATGTTGAAGCTATTAGAAACAGTATCTTGGCCCAAGAAGTATACTTCCTGCTTTTTGAACAAGAAGAACTTCTTGGCTATGTATCTGTTGAGCCTGTCAGCGAAGAGCTCTGGGTACTCCACAAACTATATGTCTCACCACTTCACCAACGTAAACACATTGGCAACACGCTTATGGATTACGCATTGGATTTCATTGGAAAATCTATCACACATCCAATAACCATCAAGCTAAATCTCAACAGATATAACTCTCCAGCCTTACATTTATATCGGGGCAAAGGATTTAAAGTCATAGGCGAAGACAACGAGCCTCTGGGAGGTTATCCAAGAACAGATTTCGTCATGGCATTAGCTTGTAAACCTAAGAAGGCAGAATGTCAATAAATATCTTTTCTTACCATAAACCCCAATTACTCCATCTAAATCAAAGAACTTTGATAGACGAAACAATCTTTAAACAATTCTACCATATCATTATAAGGTTTATGGTCAAATATGGCAACCACAGTACTTCCACTGCCACTCATAGAGGTATACAACGCCCCCAGTCTCTCTAACATATCACGAATAACCCTTACCTGAGGATATTTATCGAATACACTTGGCTCAAAGTCATTGATTATATATCCTTGCCACTCCGTAACAGGTTTCTGCACAGCCTCACGCAAATCCACTGGTGCCTCTGTGCGGCACATAACTTTAGCATAAGCTTCCTTAGTACTGACAAAGACTGGTGGTTTTATCAACACCAGATACTTATTCTTCAACCCTGGCAGACTTACTGGCGTCAACACATTGCCAATCCCTTCGGCAAAAGCAGGTTTATTCTCAACAAAAAACGCACAATCAGCTCCAAACATTGAAAGACGTTGTTTCATCTCATCTCCTGTCAACCCCAAGTCAAACTTCTCATTCAGCATTTTCATTATCGTAGCAGCGTCACTGCTACCACCGCCAAGGCCAGCTCCTGAAGGAATTTTCTTGTCTATATACAAAGAACAAGGCGGCAGATCAAATTCTTTCTGCAATGATGTAAATACACGGACTATCAGATTATCCTTAGGATCTCCAGCAACAGGAAATCCTATAGAAATCAATTCCCATGGTGCATTACTCATCTTTAGAGGACGTATTTCCAACGTGTCTCTCAAAGGTATTGGGAAAAACACTGTCTCCAAGTTATGATACCCGTCAGGTCTTGTGTTCAATATATACAAGCCGATATTTATTTTGGCATTCGCATAATCTACCACGATCAGAGATTTTATGAATATAGTATTGCAAAGTTACGAAAAAACTGCATCACAGATACTGGCAAAGATTCATGCGGAAGGAGCAGTGTTTCTGGCATATATTTTAGCAACGACAGCACCACTGATATTATGCCAAACACTAAACAGGGCTCCTGGAATAGTCGCCATAGGATACATGGAAAAATGTATGACAGCAAGACTGCTTGCCAGACCACTGTTTTGCATTCCCACCTCAATAGAGATAGCTTTTCGCTTGGGTGATGAAAGTTTCATAGCAGTTCCTATGAAGTATCCTACAGCGAGTCCGCATATATTGTGCAACAGCACAACTAAAACAATAATCATTCCGCCGAGCATAAGTTTCTGGGCATTAGCCGCAACGACTATCATGACTATAGCTGTGATAGCAAGGGTCGAGAGAGCCGGCAAGTAACTAGTCATCTTTTCTGTAAAAATCGGACACAGGCGCTTAATAACAACACCAAAGATAATAGGGAAAATAACCACATACAATATGCTCATGAACATATTTGCCATATTGACATCAACATGTTCACCCGCAAGCATCCATGTAAGTAATGGCGTAAGTAACGGGGCAAGCAATGTTGATACGCCTGTCATTCCTACAGAAAGAGCAAGGTCACCTTTAGCAAGATAGGTGATTACATTTGAAGCAGTTCCCCCAGGGCAGCAACCAACGAGTATTACACCCAGAGCCAGGGCATTGTCAAGAGCAAAAGCCTTTGACAGTATCCATGCCAATAAAGGCATAACCGAGAATTGCAGAATACATCCTATAATAATATCTTTAGGGCGGCTGAATACAACACGGAAATCCTGAAGATTGAGGGTGAGTCCCATGCCAAACATCACTACTCCAAGCATATAATTGATAACTGTTGGAGGAATAAGGCGCAATGGTTCTGGTATTAACAACGCTACTACAGCAGCGACCAGAACTAGTCCACCCATATAGTCAGAGATGAAACAGCAGAGTTTTTTCATCGGAACATACTGCTTGACAACAATAACACATCACGAATTCATCAGAATGGCGCATCTGAGGCATTTCCTGCTACAGAAGCAACGTCATCAGAATTTCCGTCTTCACTATTAATGCGTGAGTCCAACTCAAAAGCCCCCCCGTTATCGGTTTGAATATAACCAGCTGGAACCATATCGTCATCCAGATTCTCAAAACGGGCATATTTTCCTTTGAACGTTAACAACACATCACCCACACCTCCGTTACGGTGTTTAGCGATAATAATGTTAGCCTTTCCATGAAGATCAACCCCGTTCTCATCTTTATATATCTTATAATACTCAGGACGATGAATAAAACATACAATGTCTGCATCCTGCTCAATAGCACCAGATTCGCGCAAATCACTAAGTTGGGGACGCTTTCCCTCATGACCTTCACGCTGCTCAACACTACGATTCAACTGACTCAGGGCGATGATAGGTATATTTAACTCTTTTGCCAGGTTTTTAAGAGAACGGCTAATGATACTGACCTCTTCTTGACGACTTCCAAAACGATTTCCACTGGCCGTCATAAGTTGAAGGTAATCTATCATCAGAATTTTAATATTATGCTCTCTCACAAGTCGGCGAGCCTTAGTGCGCAACTCAAATACAGACATGCCAGGGGTATCATCCAAAAATAGAGGCTTACCATAAAGCTGCTTGATACTGTGGTCCAACTGTCCCCACTCATAAGGCTGAAGCTGGCCGTTGCGTAGTTTCTCACTCTCTATCTCGCAGACATTACTAATGACACGGTTCATCAACTGCACATTGCTCATCTCCAAGGAAAACAATGCCATAGGAATTCCCTGATCTATTGCAATCTTCTTTGCCATACTCAACGCAAATGCCGTCTTACCCATTGCAGGTCTTGCAGCTATGATAATGAGATCGGAGTTCTGCCATCCGCTGGTCATCCTGTCCAAGTCACGGAAACCACAACTGATACCACTCAATCCATCTGGTCGACGAGCAGCCTCACCAACCATCTTGTATGCAGATTTAACAACTGGGTCAATCTGGGTATAATCTTGCCTTCTGCTTTCCTGAGTTATCTGAAAGAGTTTGGCTTCTGCCTCCTGAAGAAGATTTGCGACATCAGTAGTCTCATCGAACGCAAGCGTCTGGATATGACTGGATAGAGTTATCAACTGGCGTGCCAAATGCTTTTGGGCAATAATACCAGCATAATACTCAACATCTGCTGATCCTGTTACAGTATCACATAATTTCGCAATATACATAGGACCGCCAACATCATCAAGATCACCTGTACTGCGCAGTTTCTCCATAACAGTCAGCAAATCAACTGGCTTTCCTTCTATATTAAGGGTACGGATAGCATCATAAATGGTTTGGTGGCGAGGATCATAGAAACTCTCTGGCTTGAGAATCTCACTAACCAAGGAGAATGCATCATGCTCAACCATCAAAGCTCCCAGCACAGCTGTTTCCAATTCAAGTGCCTGTGGTTGAAGATGCTTGCCATAATTCTCTTCTTGAGAGGCAACTTGTTTTCGAGGTCTTTTATATGACTTTTGTTCGGGCATAACATTTTTTTTGCGGAGAGCAAAGTTAAAAAAACTTAGTAATATTACAATAATTATTTATAAATTTGTTCTAATTAAAAATCTACATCCGAATGAAGAAGATTGTCCTTGCTTTTGATTCCTTCAAAGGAAGCATTTCAGCATCACAGGCATGTACTGCCGCAGCAAAAGGCATCTTGCAAGACTCTCCTGATTCAGAAATTATTTCAATACCAATGAGCGATGGAGGTGAAGGTATGGTACAATGTTTCATGCCTTTCCTCAAACTTGAAAAAATTGTGTTCAGGGCACACGACCCATTGATGCGCCCCATTGAAGCTGTTTATGCTATTGCTCCAGAAAGCAAGACGGCTTACATGGAAATGGCATCCACAAGCGGATTGACACGATTGGCAATACACGAGCGCAATCCACTGGAAACCACAACATACGGTGTTGGTGAAATGATAACAGATGCTATCAAACAAGGATGCTGCCATATTGTGATGGGCATCGGAGGCAGTGCCACCTGTGACGGAGGCAAGGGCATGCTTGAAGCTTTAAAACAGAATGGCATACTGGCGGAGAATTTCGTCAAAAACATTGACATCACTGTGGCTTGCGATGTCACTAATCCACTCTATGGCACCAATGGGGCAGCATACATTTTTGCTCCCCAGAAAGGCGCAACACCAGAACAAGTAAAAACTCTTGATGACAGGTTACGACAATGGGCTGCCGAAACAGAAAAAAAAGGCTTTGCCACAACCGATGACGCCTTCCACCCTGGCTCCGGTGCAGCAGGAGGATTAGGATATGCTCTACTTACATACTTGCACGCAAGACTCAAAAGCGGCATTGACATTGTACTTGATACTCTAGGGTTTGATAAAGCGATAAGCAACTGCAACCTTATTATTACAGGTGAGGGGAAATCTGACGCACAGACCTTGATGGGGAAAGTACCACAGGGAATACTGAAAAGGGCTTGCAAAGCCCATGTTCCCGTATTATTGCTTTCAGGAGCTGTAGAGGACAAAGACAAGCTACTGGAAGCAGGCTTCTCAGAAGTAGTATCCATCAATGAGGGAGATAATCGCTGTCTCGAAGAACTGATGTCGCATGATGTTGCTTGCCAAAATATAACAAGAAGTGTTCAAAGAATCATAAATCAAATGTTTTAGAATATGTACCTTTTAGTTATCTTCATAGCAGCTATCATCCTGATGATTTTAGCCATGTCAAAATGGAAAATACATCCATTTATTGCCATCATGCTAACATCTCTGTTTTTAGGATTGCTCGCAGGCATTCCACTTGTAGATTATACTGACGGCAACACCAAGATTCCAGGCTTAGTTACTGTTATAGGACAAGGATTCTCAAGTATCTTCACCAGCATAGGAATCGTCATCATTCTTGGAGCTCTCATAGGCGCTATTCTGGAGGAAACAGGTTCTGCGCTAAAACTGGCCGACATGATTATCCGATTAGTTGGGAAACATCGTCCTGTCTTGGCTATGGAACTCATGGGATGGGTGGTTTCTATACCCGTTTTTTGTGACTCTGGTTTCGTTGTGCTCAACCCTATCAGGCGTGCATTGGTACAACGCACTGGAGCATCCTCTGTGAGCATGACTGTAGCTCTGGCTGCTGGTTTATTCCTCTCGCATGTATTCATCCCTCCCACTCCAGGGCCACTGGCTTGCGCCAGCACCTTAGGTTTGGCCGATAACCTGTTAATGGTAATGGGATTCGGTATAGTATGTTCCATTTTCCCCATAATAACAGCTTATGTCTTCGCACGCCATATAGGCCACAAAATTCAGGCCGATGACGAGACAGAGCTCGGGAAAGCCAAGCAAACATACGAAGAAATCATGGCAAAATACAACAAGTTGCCAAACGGCTGGCTGGCTATCGCCCCCATTTTGATACCTATCTTGTTAATGGCATTGTCGTCCATCATCAATGCCATAGGTTTGAAGGGACAGATAATTGATTTTGTATGTTTCTTAAGTACGCCAATGATGGCCCTTACCGTAGGTGTTTGCTTGGCGGTATTAGTATTGTTTCAATGCGGGAAATACAAACAGCTCAACACCTTGACTGGTGAGACGTTAAAGACCGTTGGACCTATCCTATTCATCACAGCAGCAGGTGGAGTTTTAGGTAAGGTGATTTCTTCGTCAGATATGACAATGATTATTACAACACATGCCGATATGTTGCGTGGAGTAGGTATTCTCTTTCCTTTCCTGCTCGCAGCCCTGTTCAAAACCTCTATGGGGTCTTCCACTGTGGCTATCATCACGACAGCGGGAATTATCTCACCTATGCTCCCTTCTCTCGGTTTGGCAACACCTGTACAAGCCACACTGACATGTATGGCCATCGGTGCGGGGTCAATGACTGTCTCACATGCCAACGACTCCTATTTCTGGGTAGTAACTAATTTCGGTGCCATGAATACTGAACGTGGCTATCATACCCATACCCTCTGCACACTAATAATGGGTCTTTCTGCCATTATTGAGATTTTCATTTTATCATTAATATTCTAAATCGAAACATAAGGAAACAGATAAAAAAGGGGTGAATTATACTGAAAGACAATAAAAAATAGTAATTTTGCACTTTCAAAAATACCTGATAAACTATTTCTAATGAATATATCTTATAAATGGCTTAAAGAGTATGTAGATTTTGATCTTACACCTCAGGAAACAGCCGACGCATTGACTTCTATCGGATTGGAAGTGGGTGGAATTGAAGAAGTTGAGACAATCAAGGGCGGTCTCAAAGGTCTTGTCGTAGGACAAGTGCTGACCTGTGAGCCGCATCCCGACTCCGACCATATGCATGTATGCACTGTCAACATTGGCGAAGCAGAACCCAGTCAAATAGTTTGCGGTGCTCCTAACGTCTCAGCAGGTCAGAAAGTAATCGTAGCCACATTGGGGACCAAACTCTATGACGGTGACAAGGAATTTGTCATCAAGAAATCCAAGTTGCGTGGCATAGAAAGCTATGGCATGATTTGCGCAGAAGATGAAATCGGTGTTGGGAGCAGTCATGATGGCATTATTGTATTACCAGAGGACACCACAGTGGGATTACCTGCTGCCAAATACTATCATCTTGAAAGTGACAGCATCATAGAGGTTGACATCACCCCCAACAGGGCAGATGCTTGCTCGCACTATGGTGTAGCACGCGACCTTTATGCCTGGCTGAAACAAAACAACTATAAAACATCTTTACATCGTCCCAGTACTGAAGCCTTCAAAGTAGATAACCATGACTTGGAAATCAGCATTGAGATTGAAGACAAACAACGCTGCCCAAGATACAGCGCTGTTACAGTTACCGGATGTGAAGTCAAAGAAAGCCCCAAATGGCTGCAAGACTACCTGCAGATTATTGGCATACGTCCTATAAATAATATCGTGGACATCACCAACTATATCATGATGGCATACGGACAACCTCTACATTGTTTTGATGCTGATATGGTAACAGGCAGGAAAGTTGTTGTAAAGACCCTGCCAGAAGGTACCACGTTCGTCACCTTGGACGGTACCGAGCATAAACTCAGCAGTGAAGACCTTGCCATCTGCAATGCAGAAGAGCCGATGTGTATCGCCGGTGTATTTGGAGGGAAAGGCTCAGGCACATACGAAACGACAACAAATGTCCTCTTTGAGAGTGCATACTTCTCTCCCACTTCCATCAGGAAAACTGCACGACGCCAAGGCTTGGGCACTGATGCCAGCTTCCGTTTTGAGCGTGGTGTTGACCCTAACGGCACCATCTATGCCTTAAAACAAGCTGCCATCATGGCGAAGGAACTGGCTGGAGGAAAAATTTCCATGGACATTGCTGACGTTTATCCCCAGCCGGTGAAACCTTTCCCGGTAGTCTTAAACATAGATTACGCCAACAGACTGATAGGAAAGGCTCTGCCAAAGGAGACATACAAAAGTATTGCTGAAAGCCTTGAAATGCGAATCATTAGTGAGACCGCTGATGAACTGCAATTAGAAGTTCCCACATACCGTGTTGATGTTCAGCGTCCATGCGATGTCGTTGAGGACATGCTACGTATATACGGCTACAACAACGTAGAGATTCCTGTCACTGTACAATCAGCATTAACTGTCAAAGGTCTTGACGACCGCAGTAACAAGCTACAGAATGTCATTGCCGAGCAACTCACAGGACAAGGCTTCCATGAGATTATGAACAACTCACTTACCAAAGCATCCTATTATACCGGTTCTGAATTGTTCAAAGAGGAGAATTGTACTCACATCATGAACCCGCTGAGCGAAGACTTGAATGTCATGCGCCAGACACTGCTCTTTGGTGGCTTGGAATCAATACGCCTCAACACAAATTACAAGTCGCCCAACCAGATGTTCTATGAGTTTGGTAAATGCTATCACTATAATTCCGGGAAGCACACAGACGACTACCCTCTCGGCGCATACCATGAAGACCTTTATTTAGGTCTATGGCTTACGGGAAAACGCATTGAGGGCAGCTGGGCACATCCCAACGAAGACAATACCATATTTGTCCTCAAAGGCTATGTTGAGAATATCATCAGACGCCTTGGACTGAATCTGCAGGCATTAGTGGCAGACAATGTTCAGAACGAATTGTTCGCTAGTGGCATGACATGGCGTGATCATGAGGGAAAAATAGTGTTCCAGTATGGCATCGTCAACCCAGACACTGCTGCCAAGGCCGACATTCATGTCCCTGTTTATTATGCTGATTTCAATTGGACATCGCTCATGAAAAAAACACTCAAGAACAAAGTGGAATACAAAGAACTCAGCAACTTCCCTACCGTAAGCAGGGACTTGGCTTTGCTGCTTGACAAGAGTATAGAGTTCCGCCAGATTGAGGACATAGCATTCAAGACAGAACGTAAATTCCTGCAGCGGGTTGAACTCTTTGATGTCTATGAAGGAAAGAATCTTCCTCAAGGGAAAAAGAGCTATGCCGTCAACTTTATTCTCCACGACGACAGCAAGACGATGAGTAACGAGCAGATTGACCGGATTATGCAGAATCTTATCAATAACCTCAAACAGAAATTGAACGCAGAATTAAGATAAATATAATTAAATAATAAGAACACTTTTAAAATCACTCCGATGGGAAGAGCATTTGAGTATAGAAAAGCCACAAAACTGAAAAGATGGGGTCACATGGCAAAGACATTCACCCGTCTTGGCAAACAAATCGCCATTGCCGTAAAGGCTGGTGGTCCGGAACCAGAGAACAATCCAAGTCTCCGTAGTGTAATCGCTGTCTGCAAGCGTGAGAACATGCCTAAGGACAATATCGAACGCGCCATAAAGAACGCTATGGGAAAAGACCAAAGCGAGTACAAGAGTGTAACCTATGAAGGATATGGCCCTCATGGTGTTGCAGTATTCGTAGACACACTTACCGACAACACTACACGTACCGTAGCAGATGTGCGTTCAATCTTCAACAAATTCAACGGAAACATGGGAACAACTGGTTCTCTCGCTTTCCTCTTTGACCACAAGTGTGTTTTCACTTTCAAGAAAAGGATGGCGTAGACATGGATGAATTTATCCTCGACATGATTGACTTTGGCGTGGAAGAGGAATTTGACGAGGACGAAGAAGAAGGAACAATCACCATCTATGGCGACCCGAAGAGTTTCGGTGCTATCCAGAAAAAACTGGAAGAGGATGGCTATGAGGACATCGGCGGAGAGTTCACATACATTCCAAACGATCTCAAGGATGTTACTGCAGAACAAAGAGAAACCATTGACAAAATGGTTGAGCGCCTTGAGGAGTTCGACGATGTACAGACTGTTTATACAAACATGAAACCTGAATAAACTAATCTCCTGTCAATACAAAAAAAAGAGATGAGTTTCCTCATCTCTTTTTTGTATCATAACTTTTACTTGTTGTAGTCATTTTGGGTAAACGTATATGCCAGAGCCTTCTCCTTGGTTTTACGGTAGAAATATATGTACTGGAAGGAAATGCCTTTCTCTTTGTATTTCTTCAGTTCAATGGAATTGACAATATTCTTACATAGGTTCTGGCGGATTTCCTCTTTATATTTTATCAAGAGATCCCGGGCAAACAAGGAATCCTCCATCGTATAGTAGTATTTGAACGCTTTCTCCTGTTCTGAGAACTTAATGCTATCCAATATAATGCCGGTATCTACTTTACGGGGACATATCCGTTGCGTCTGCATATCTGCCTCTTTCTTACATTTCTCATAAAAATCCAACTGACGATTACATCCAACAAGGCTAAACGCCAAGGCCATCAAGACCAACACATACTTTTTCATATTACTATTCATAACTATATTATCTAACCATCATGCATTAATATACGGATTATTCCTTCGCTCCTCCGCTACAGTCGTTTTCATTCCATGACCAGGATAGAGGACCACATCATCTGGCAGAGTCAGTATTTTCTGTTGAATACTGTTAATCAGCTGGTCATGGTTTCCCCCTTCAAAATCTGTCCTGCCAATACTCCCCTTAAAGACGCTGTCTCCACAGAAAAGCGCTTTATCCTGCTCACAATAAAGACATATGCTCCCCTGCGAATGTCCTGGCGTATGCAGTACCTTCAACTGGGAATTGCCGAAACTAATCATTTCGTCATCGCTCAGATAATCGCCTGCAGGAGCTGTCTTAACATCCATAGTCCTTCCTATGATATATCTCAGTTGCGTAGCAACATCAAAATAAAGATACCCGTCCTCAGCATGGAAATTAACCTTTACCCCATATCGGTCATAGAAATCACCCACACCAAAAATATGGTCAAAATGGGCATGAGTTAGTATCTGCCTTACTGGCTTGAGATTATTATCCTCAATATACTTAAACAGAGCCTCTTTCTCATCGGCATAGAAAGTGCCATTATCAATCACCACGGCTTCTTTGCTCTCGTCACTCAGGATATAGCAATTCACCTCTATGGGATTAACGACAAACGTCTTTATTCTCAGCATATCTATCACTTTGACAATGGTACATACAAAATTTTCTTCGACTCAAAGAAAGGCTCTTTGAACCATGCGGATATCTCGGCAATCTGGTAACTGCTTCCCCTCTTCACGGCAGGAGCAACTTTCTGCATCGCAGCAATACCCTCCTCCATGAGTTCGCCCCCTTTAAGACAAATTAACCCGTTAGGCAGCTCATGTCTGGATTGTGATGAAATATTCTTCTGAGTCATCTGAACCAGTTCCGGAGCCTGCATAACAGCACGACTGACAATAAAGTCATATTTTCCTTTCTCATCCCTGGCATTCTCATGCAGCAGAACAACATTCTTCAATCCTATGGCATTGGCAACTTCCTGTCCAACACGAATCTTCTTGCCGATACTGTCTATCAGCACAAATCGGCAATGCGGACACGCTATCGCCAGAGGAATACCGGGAAAGCCTCCTCCTGTCCCTACATCAAGGATTCTGGCACTATCCTGAAAACACACAAATTTGACTATTGAGAGGGAATGCAGCACATGGTGCTCATATAGGTTGTCGATATCCTTACGCGATATGACATTGATTTTTGAGTTCCAATCCTCGTAGAGAACCTTCAAGCGTTCAAACTGACTTAGCTGGACGGCTGTCAAGTCGGCAAAATATTTCTTGATAATTTCTATCCCCATTACTGAATAGTCCGTCAAAAATCCAATCGGAACATATAGCCCTGGGCTTGGAGGAGCAGTACATTTTGCCACATGGCACAATCCTCAAATTCACTGAAAGTAGAAGCACTCAGGTCAATGACATTCTGCATCATACGGTCTTTCAGATTCCACACATACAAAATAGACGGATGTTCCTTCGTTCCAAAGCCTGTGGGCATAAATAGCAAGCCGTTTTTAACAAACAGGCCCTGCCCGATAGGCATAAACGGCTGACGGTAGGAATCCTCTACAAGGTAATTCTCCAGTAAATCTTTATCTGTCAGGGTCACTATGCCGTCCTTTCCTTCGTTAATGCCTGGGATACGAAACTTGACTATGCGATGCTGGTTATTCACATCGTTGTTGTTTATGGTATTGCCGTAACCATACAGCATATTGCTCTCTCTGTCTATAACCCACTGCAAGGCATAGCCGAAATGACGGTTCTCATCCTTATAATATATAGTCTGTACCGTCTGCACTGATTTCAGGTCATTGGCAATACGTACCACAAACAGAACATCCTTCATTCCTTTGTAGGGTTGCTTGGCACACTGGCTCACATATAGCAGCGGCAACTTATCCTCTGGGGAATAGTAGGTGTTTGACAATGTGACGACATTACAATGATTCTCCTTGGAATAGCAATCCATTTTATACGGTGGAACTATCTGATTCAATTTGTTGCCGTCATAAGTGTAAAACGATATCCAGCCGGCATTCTGACAACTTATTACAGTATCCCCCTTAACCTCCATGCCCTGGTAGCCTTCCTTCTCGTAGCCCTTCAGTTTGTCCACCAAGCGTACCTTCAAAGAATGATCATTCAGACATATCTTGCTTCCAGAGTATCTGACAGTCTTCACATCTGTCTTTATATTTTTGGCATATACAGATGCGAACATTGACATAAGCACAATAAAAACTATCTTTTTCATCTTTCGTTATTTTAGGACACAAAATTAAAATTTAAAATCCAATCTGCCAAATAGAGAGCATGACATTGCTGCCTGTCTAAAAACAACAGGTTCTTTGTTTTGTTCTCGATTAATCGTAACTTTACGGGAAACTGGCGTGTGAAGTTCCTCACGCTCGGCAAAAAAACAACAGGTTCTTTGTTTTGCACTCGCTTAATCGTAACTTTACGGGATACAAGCGCGTGAAGTTCCTCATGCTCGGCAAAAAAACAACAAGTTCTTTGTTTTGCACTCGCTTAATCGTAACTTTGCAGTGAGAATAAACCATCATGTCACTGAAAGAGAACAAAGACCGGCTCTGGAATGCAGGATACATCAAGGTGATGACTGCCAACTTCACCTTGTATTTCGCTTTCTATATTCTGTCTCCTCTCCTCCCCATCTATTTGAGCGAGCGCTTCGGAGCAAGCAAGGACACTATCGGCATTATCCTCTCAGGCTATACCCTGGCAGCATTGATTATCCGTCCTTTCAGCGGATATGTTGTCGACACTTTCAACCGGAAGCGTTTTCTCATGTGCTGCATCTTTCTGTTTTTCCTGTGTTTTGCAGGATATATCGCAGCTGGTACCTTGCTGATGTTTGCCATATTCAGAACCCTCCACGGGGCACCCTTCGGTGCTTTCACCGTAGCCAACACCACAGCGGCAATCGACGTCCTGCCTTCATCAAGGCGCAACGAAGGTTTGGGCTATTATGGTCTGAGCAACAATCTTGGTATGGCAATAGCACCCTCCATTGGCATTTACATCTATAAGATTCTCAACGACTTCAGCTATATCTTCTGGATTGCATTGGCTGTAGCAGGCATCGGTGTACTTATCTTAAGCACCTTGAAGCTGCCCTACCGCGAAAGCATACCCGACAAGAAAAAACTGTCCTTTGACCGCTTTTTCCTCACAAGAGCATGGCTCATGGCAATCAACATAGGATTGTTTGGCTTCGGTTTTGGCACCATCAGCAATTTCCTGGCCATATACAGCAAGCAGGAACTGAATATCACCAGCGGTACTGGCACATATTTCATGCTCCTTTCCATGGGATTGTTCGTCTCAAGACTCCAGGGGGGCAAAGCTTTGCGACGGGGA
>ONKB01000111.1 GCA_900318305.1 uncultured Prevotellaceae bacterium
CGCGACCTGTCGGGCATAAAACCAGCAACCGCAAAGACATCCCAGCCGGAGGACGTCTTCTCACTTGACGGCAGGCGCCTGGCCAAGCCTCAGAAAGGCCTGAACATCATCCGCTACAAGGACGGCACGGCAAAGAAAGTTGTGGCTAAATAAATGCCTCAGCCTCTCCTTGGCCCTCTGAGCCTTCCTGGGCCACCTCAAGGGAGGGTGTTAAGGGTAGAGGATGTATAGTTTAGAGCGTGTAACTTTGCTTAGAAGGATATGTGCTTCTCCCTGTGCGGCTTTAAAAAATAGGTATACACTCTTCGAGTCTCCCGTTATTTGGGAGCTGAAGTTCCTGTATTTGGGTGAAAGGACAAATCTTGTTAATTTAACCTTGGGGAAAACATCACACCTAAAGACAATCTGCAGGTGTGTTATGGCGTATCTTCAGTTTCGCTTGTCTCAGTTGAAGAGGAACTGTTTTCTTCCTCAGAACTTTTTTGGGGTTTCATGATATGACGTGTAACCGTATCTCCGTTAATGTCTACGAAATACTCAATCGAGTCAAAAACAAGAGAATCTTCTTCAATCTGTGGCTGGAAAAGTGCACAATTATAACAACTCTCGTCAATGGGTTCTAATGGCTGTTTGAATCTTTTCAGATACTTTTGTTGCAGGGAGATGTCTCGTAGCACATCTTGAATGAAATATCCCCATATAGGGAGAGCTGTACGGCTGCCTTGTCCTAAAGCTCCAGTACGGAAGTGTATGCACCGGTATTCTCCACCGACCCATGCACCTCCTACTAATTCGGGAGTAACGCCTATATACCAGGCATCGGAGTGATTGTTGCTTGTTCCAGTCTTTCCGCCGAACTCAACTTTCCTGTCAAATTCGCGAATATATGGCCATAAAGCCATAGATGTTGCCCCAGGTTCCTTGAGTCCTGCTTTGAGCATCTCTTGCATCAAGAAGGCACTCTTATAAGGGATGGCTTGTTTGGGTGATGGAGCGTCCTTGGCATTGTAGATGACCTTACCTTTGCGGTCTATAATTTTGACGACCAACAAAGGCTCTTGTGCCTTGCCGTCAGCGATAACGGTACTATACCCGTTAACCATCTCAAGTAATGATACATCAGAAGAGCCTAATGCTAATGACGGCGTATTGTCCAGAGAGGATTTAATGCCCATTTTGTGGGCTGTCTCAATGATGTCGCTGATGCCTACTTCCTGTCCTAATTTTACGGCGACGCTGTTTATGCTTTGTGCAAATGCGGCCCGCAAAGACATTTTTCTGCCTGTGAAAAAGCCGTTGGCATTATGAGGAGCCCAAAGTACTTCTTTGTTCTTCTTCTTGTCGAAGACCTTAATGCCAATGTAGGAATCTTCCCTCTGGTCGCAAGGTGTTAAGCCTTTGTTCATAGCTGTGGTATAGACAAAGAGCTTGAAAGTGGACCCGGACTGTCTCATGGCTGTGACTTTGTCATATTTCCACGATGCGAAGTCAATATCTCCCACCCAGGCCTTGACATGTCGGCTGTAAGGCTCCATGGCAACAAATCCTGTATGCATAAACCTTACCATATATCTGATGGAGTCAAGCGTACTCATGACCTGTCTGACAGGTCCGTCGTAGCTGAATAAGGTCACTTCATGAGGTTTGTTCAGGTAGTAGTTGATAGAATCAGTATTACCCCTATATCTGTTTTCCAGATATTTATATACAGGCAATCGTTTGGCAATATTTTCGATGAAACCGGGAATTTCTATGTGCCGTTCATCCTGCCATGGATGAGTGTTTCCCCAATGGCTGTCAAAGCGTTGTTGAATCACTCGCATTTGTTTGTTCACGGCTTTCTCCGCATATTCCTGCATTTTGGAGTTGAGGGTGGTGTATATTTTCAAACCGTCGGAATAGACATCAACATCCAGGTTTAGGTCATTTTTGATATATTTACTGAGATAGTCTCTGAAATAGAGTGATTTACCTTCATAGACACTTTCAACTTTATAATTCAGATTGATGGGCTGCTTGCTCAGTTCCTGATAGTCTTGCTCCGAAAGGTGCCCGTGAGTTTTCAGATTATGTAATACAACGTTTCTTCTTTTAAGGCTGTTGTTATAATTGAGTTTAGGATTATAGTATGTCGTGGCTTTGAGCAATCCGACTAATACTGCGCATTCCTCTGCCTTTAATTTGTTGGGCGTGGTGTTGAAATAGGTTTTGGCGGCGGTCTTTATGCCATAGGCATTGCTGCCAAAATCTACGGTATTGACATACATCGTCAGGATGTCCTTCTTGTCATAGAGTAATTCCAGACCTACAGCGTCAATCCACTCTTTGCTTTTCATAATGAGAATTTTTATTCCAGGTATTTTCCCGAGCAATCCGGTGGAGTATTGGGTGCGGATGCGGAACATGTTCTTGACCAGTTGCTGTGTAATGGTCGAAGCCCCACGTCCGTTGCCTTTTGCCATATCCTTCATGGCGGCGAGGATACCTGGGAAATCTATACCATGATGGTTGTAAAAACGCTCGTCCTCAGTATCTATAAGTGTGGTGTAGAAGATGGGAGCCACTTCTTCGAATTTTACAGGAGACCGATTTTCGTTGAAGTATTTGCCGATAAGAACACTGTCCTCGGTATAAATCTCAGAAGCCTCACTGATTTCCGGGTTCATTATCTTAGATATCGATGGAGATTTACCGAAGAGCCAGAACAAGTTGAAATATACTGAAAAGGCATATATAATAATCAAAAGAATAAATGAGAGAATGAGGGCCAATAGCTTTTTGTACCAAGGAGTACCTTTGTATAACCCCTTGTACCAATGTAGGGAGTCCTTAAAAAACTTTTTGACCAATAATAATATTTTCATGTTGAGACGGATATAAGCTTGTTAAGCGTTGTTACAATTTCCAAAATTACATATTTCATTTGTCATATTGTATCTTATGGCATGTTTTCTTTAATCCCCAAAGAATTATACTATATGACAAGTTGCTCTTGGATGTAGTGTTTGATTTCTTTTTCATTGTTTGGATGGAACCACATGATATTATCATCCTTGGCAAACCATGTCATCTGTTTTTTTGCATAGACACGAGTGTTCCGTTTGATTTTTTCAATAGCGAAATCTAGTTCCCATTCTTTGTCGAGAACATGAAATATCTCGCTATATCCTACGGTTTGCAGAGCATTCAATGTCTTTTTAGGATAGAGTTTTTGTGCCTCGTCTATCAAGCCTTCTTCTATCATGGTGTCAACCCGGTGATTGATTCGGTCAAAAAGGTCTGTGCGCTCTCTTTGCAATCCTATCTTGATAATATCGAAAGGTCGTTCTTTTCTCTTGTGGTTCAAGAAAGACGAATAAGGTTTGCCTGTACAATAAAAAACTTCAAGTGCATGGATGATGCGTCTTGGGTTTTTCAGATCAACACGGGAGTATGTCTGTGGGTCAATTATGCGTAGTTCTTTTCTGAGAGAGTCGAGCCCTTCTTTTTCCAGACGCCCCTTCAATTCCTGCCGGGTCATCTCGTCAACAGTAGGAATATCATCGATGCCATTACATACGGCATCAATATATAGCATGCTTCCTCCGCTCATGAGGGCGATGTCGGATTCCGGAAACAGAGCGTCAATGACCTCCAATGCGTCCTGCTCATACCGTGCTGCACTATAGTAGTCCTCTACTGATAGTGTTCCGACAAAATAATGCTTGACCATAGATTGCTGCTTTTTTGTGGGTGCAGCTGTCCCGATGGCCATGTCTTTATATATTTGACGCGAGTCGGCATTAATAATGGGTATCCCAAGCTGTTGCGCTATAGAGATACACAAATCTGTTTTCCCCACTGCAGTGGGACCTAAAAGTACGAGTAATTTTTTCCTCATGGGTGAATTAATGAGGAAGAGGCGGCTTAGTTGTCTTCAATTTCAAACGCCTCAGAGTCAAACTCATCCTCGTTAAAACCGTCAGAGCCGTAGAAATCCTGTTCTTCATCCATGATCTGGGTGTCGTCAAGGTTAAGTCCTTTAAGGGCATTGTCGTAGTCAATAATTTGTGAAGGAGCCTTTCCTACGGACTTGGTGCATTGTGGCTCAGGGAGATTCTGACCAGTAATCACCTCTGTGACTTTCATGAAAAACAATCTTTCTGAGAGAGGATCGAACACAAAAACAAGTTTGTCATTCACGTCGTTTACTAGTTCACGAAGAGGAGTATCCTCCATAATGTACACATCGTCTTCAGCGGAAGAAGTATCCATCTCCTCCCGAATAATTTGTTGCTCCTGTTCCCAGTTATCGTTGCAAATATAGAAACTGGTGATCTGATCATCAGTATATTTACAGGCCTTGAGTATGGCGTTGTTTAGCGTTAAGAAATTAGCATCAGCATCAATAATGATTTCCCGCTCAAAATTCTCAACCTCGTCACTTATAAGTAGAAATCTGAATATCATGGTTTGGATGGTGGTTAGTAAATTATACCTCTTCCTTTGGGTGAGATGGAGGATTGTATAAACTCAACAATGTACTTGGCGTTAGGGTCATTAGGGAAGGAAGTCTCCACTAATTTGAGCCGCTCGGACATGATAAGGCTCTTGTTGTATACGATGTGGTAGATTTCCTGAATGGTACTGATTTGCTCAGAGGTGAATCCGCGCCGTCTGAGTCCGACCAGATTAAGTCCACACATTGCCACTGGTTCCCTGGCGGCGGTCACGAAAGGTGGAATGTCTTGGCTGGTACGTGTGCCGCCACCAACCATAACATATCCTCCAACGTGGCAGAACTGGTGTATCAATACGCAGGCGCTGATGATGGCGCAATCGTCAATAATGACTTCACCGGCAACTTTGGTCGTGTTTCCGATAATGCAGTTGTTTCCCACAATAGCATCGTGAGCCACATGAACACCTTCCATTAACAGATTATTGTTGCCGACTACGGTTTTCTGCTTTGCTGCAGTGCCTCGGTTAATGGTTACATTCTCACGTATTTTGTTATTGTCACCAATTTCAACTGTTGTTTCTTCTCCTTTGAATTTAAGATCTTGCGGGATGGCACTGATGACAGCTCCCGGGAAGAAGGTGTTACCACTTCCTATGTGTGCGCCTGACAGGACAGTCACACTGTTCATTAAGACATTATTGTTGCCAATGACAACATTTTTGTCAATGTAACAGAAAGGGCCAATCTCACAATTCTCTCCGATGATGGCTTCAGGAGATACAAATGCTAATGGGCTGATGGAACTCATAATATAATGGTGTTATTTGTTTTTAACAATTTGTGCCGTAAATGTTGCTTCCATGACGATGTTTTCTCCAACAAACACGAAACCTTTCATGGAAGAGATGCCGTGGCGGACAGGTCCCAGTAATTTGACCTTAAAAAGAAGGGTGTCACCAGGAACTACTTTCTGTCTGAATTTAACGTCATCAATTTTCATGAAATAAGTGCTCCAGCGTTCAGGCTCTTCCAGTTGGTTGAGTACCAATAATCCGCCACATTGAGCCATGGCTTCAATCTGGAGTACTCCAGGCATGACTGGCTCTTGTGGGAAGTGTCCTTGGAAGAAAGGCTCGTTGCTTGTGACATTTTTGACGCCGATGATATAGTCGGAACCGATTTCAATTATTTTGTCCACCAGTTGCATGGGGAACCGGTGGGGTAGCAGGTCTCTGATTTTGTTGATGTCCATGATAGGAGCCTTGCTGGGATTGTAAATCGGTGCCTGAACTTCATGCTGGCGTATTTCTTTGCGCATTAGTCGTGCGAACTTATTGTTGATGGTATGTCCTGGACGGGTGGCGATGATACGTCCCTTGATGGGTTTGCCTATGAGAGCCATATCTCCAATGATATCCAGTAGTTTATGACGTGCCGGCTCGTTTTTCCATACCAGTTCTTTTGTCTGCAGGTATCCTAACTCATTGGCATCCCTGTGCTTTGTGCCAATAATATCGGCAAGAAGGTCAAGTTGCTCTTGGGGCAACTTGTTTTCATAAATAACGATAGCATTATCCAGGTCTCCTCCCTTGATAAGTCCTGCGTTAAGCAGAGGCTGTATTTCACGGACAAAGACAAATGTGCGACTTGCGGCAATCTCCTTGTCGAATTTTTTCATGTCATCAAGTGTCGCAAACGAACTGGAGAGTACGGTGCTGTCAAATGATATCATGGAAGTGATGGAGAACTGCTCATCAGGGAGGATGGTGATACACGATCCAGTGTTATCGTCCTTAACCTCGATTTTATGATGTATCACATAGAAATCCTTGGGAGCTTTCTGTTCTTCAATGCCGATTTGGTTGATTTTCTTGACATACTCAATGGCACTACCGTCAAGAATAGGAAATTCGGGTCCGTTGACTTCAATAAGGCAGTTGTCAATGCCGTGGGCATAGAGAGCTGCCAGCGCATGCTCTACTGTACTGACGCGGACATCGCCTTTGGCGAGAACAGTTCCACGCTGGGTGTCGACAACATTATCGGCAATAGCATCAATGACTGGCTGGTTTTCCAGATCTATGCGTTTGATTTTATATCCGTGATTTTCTGGTGCAGGGTAGAACGTAACAGTCAGATTAAGACCCGTGTGCAAACCCTTTCCACACAGAGAGAAACTTCCGTTTAACGTAGTTTGTTTTGACATGTATCAGTGTTTTAATTGCTTTTTGAGTTCTTCTATCTCTTTTTTGAGACTATATAAGTCCTTGTACATTTGAGGCAGGTTACGGAAGACGGCATTGCTGCGAGAGAATTTCTTTACATCAATGGCAGGAACACCGATAACAGTCTCCCCGCTTTTGATGATACTTCCAGCGATACCAGCTTTGGCGCCGCTTTGTGTCTTGTCGGCTATTGTGGCATGTCCGGTTACTCCCACTTGTCCGCCAAACATACACCATTGGCCGATTTTTGTAGAACCCGCAACACCGCATTGGGCACTCATCACCGTATTCTCGCCTACAACCACATTATGTGCTATCTGTACCAAGTTATCTAGTTTGACACCTTTCTTTATGAGTGTAGTTCCCATTGTGGAACGGTCTATACAGGTGTTAGCGCCAATCTCAACATCATCCTCAATGGTGACGATACCTATCTGGGGTATTTTGTCATAGCCGTCAGCAGTAGGTGCGAAACCAAAACCGTCAGCTCCGATGACAACTCCAGCGTGCAGTGTGACACGCTGCCCTATCTTACAATCGTGATAGATGGTAACATTCGGATAGAGGAGGGTGTTGTTGCCTATGGTGACATTCTCTCCTATGACACAGTTTGCGTGTATTCTGGTGTTGCTTCCGATAGTGGCATTCTCGTCAATGCAGACAAAAGGTCCAATATAGCAATTATCGCCCACTGTAGCAGTTGGGGCGATGTAAGCCAATGGGTGGATTCCTGTTTTCTGTTGCTTTGACTGCTCATAGAGTGTTAATAGCTTGGCTATACTCTCATAAGCATTGGGCACTTTGATGAGAGTAGCCTTGACTGGTTGCGAGGGGGTGAAATCTTGATTTACCAGTACGATGCTTGCCTCTGTCATATACAGGTAATGCTCATATTTGGAGTTGGCAAGAAAAGAGATTGCTCCGGGCTTTCCTTCCTCAATTTTAGCAAAGGTATTGACGGTAGCATTTTCATTGCCTTCAATGACACCATTGAGATACAGTGCTATCTGTTGTGCGGTAAAATCCATCTTGAATAGTCGTTTATGTTGCAAATATCGTAAAAAATAATGATATAGATATGCTTTTTAGAACAAATTACTATTCTAAAGCGGTTAAATGATATTCTCTTTGTATGAACAGGAAGTTTCGCCGACATACTTTATCCACCATCTCTGAGCCTAAAAGTTCTGAGATGTCAGCAATGTCCTTGATGGAATTGTCCTTGAATCTTACAAATATATGATCGTCGGCAGAGGAATATAGCACTTGGTGAACTTCTTTATTGCGTACGAAATAAGATGCCTCATGGTCACTGATGTGCATTTGTCTTGCTATGCGGTGCCTGATGTCATCCAATGTTTGTCCGGACAAAGGTTGTTGCAGGTTGATGACTTTGTAAAGGTTTCGGTGCACATAATCTTTAGCGAGGGTAGAGAGGACGGGGTCGTTACAGTTGCGCCATTGTTTGAGTGCGCTCTCAAGGTCGTTGTCGTCCAGATTGATGAAATGATCCATCCATTCAGGATGCAGCGCCATGAAATCCTTGTCCACGCGGTTTCTAAGAAAAAATGCCAATGACGGCGTGGCAAAAATATCTATGTCTTTTTGCATGAGTTCTCTCGCACGGCGAATAGCCATGGTTAGTATCTCTTTGGCAGCCACCACTGTCTTGTGCAGATATACCTGCCAGTACATTAGTCTGCGAGCCATAAGATAGTTCTCAATGGTGTAGATTCCTTTCCAGTTTACGACAAGGCGGTCTTCTTTGGTGTCCAGCATTTTGATGATTCTTGCTGCACCGATATTGCCCTCTCTCACTCCCGTATAGAAACTGTCCCTGCAGAGGTAGTCCATACGGTCCAGGTCCAGTTGGCTGTGAATCAGTTCGCTTAGGAAATATCTTGGATGTTTGTTCCTGAAAATATTAATTGCTACAGTCAGTTCTCCCTTGTACTCCTTGTTTAGCTTAGTCATCAGCAAGCCTGTGATGTCCTCATGACTTAAACCATAGACAAGGCTTTCTTCTAAAACGTGTGAGAAAGGACCGTGTCCTATGTCGTGCAGCAGCATGGCAGTTTTAACCCCTTCTGCATCTTCTTCGCTGATGTCGGTACCTTTTTCGCGCAGGGAGTTTATTGCCTGGCATGCCAGATGGTAGGCACCTATGGAATGTTCAAATCTTGAGTGCCGCCCTCCAGGGAAGACATAGTCAGATGGACCTAATTGTTTGATCCTGCTGAGTCGAAAGAAACAGGGATGTTTTATCAACTCGGCAGCGATGCCGTCTTTGATTTCAATAAAACCATGAACTGGGTCGTTGATGATGATGGGCATATTGTTGGTATAAATGTATGATTATCTTTTTTGTATGGTATTCCGTTCCCAGAAAACCCCATCCTTGAATCCCTGTATACTCTTGTCACTATTAGCCAAGAGCAGCCTCTTGGCAGCAAGCAGACAATATTCCTTTTCCCGCTCAATACCACAGAACTGCCTTCCTAGCTTCTTGGCAACGGCTGCTGTTGTACCGCTCCCCAGAAAAGGGTCAAATACCATGTCTTTTTCTTTGGAAGAGGCAAGGATGAGTTTTGCAATGAGTTTCTCGGGCTTTTGTGTGGGGTGTATTGTATTCTCAGGCATGGACCAGAAGGGGATGCTTATGTCATCCCAGAAGTTTGAGGCATGGGTGAGCCTGAACTTCATGCCGTCGCTGCCTGTTATCCAGTCTTTTGGCTCGCCGTCTTGCCTGTAGGGGGCAATGACCCTTCTCTTCAGTTTCACTCCTTCAACATTGAAATAATAGTTTTTTGAGTCTTTTACGGCAAACCAGATATCCTCTATGCAGTTTTTCCAATTTTTTGTTCCTCCCCGCCCTTTCTCTCTCTGCCAAGTGATGCGGTTCATGATATGGAGTTGTCCCTCAAGAGCAGTCTGAATCTGTGCTGTACATTTCCAGTCGCCACAGAGATACAGCGACCCTGTGGGTTTGAGTTTTCTGCATACTTTTGGGAGCCATGAGTTCAGATATGTCAGATAGTCGTCATTTCCAACCGATTTGAATGTAGTCGTGCCGAAAACTTTATATAGGTTATAGGGTGGGTCCAGAATAATGAGGTCGGCAAACTCGTCAGGCAGTTTGTTTAGTGCTTCTGTCATATCCCCATAGATAATACTATTTTCTGGAACTGTACCGTCTGTCATCCTGTTGATGTCAAGAACGTTGTGTTCCAGTTGTATCCTTTCTTGGGGTGTCAGTGTGATGGTCCTGTTTCTTGGAGCAGCCATGCCTAAAGGTTAGAGTTCTGCTTCCTTCATTCGTTCTGTATTCTCTGCCACGATAAGGTGGTCAATGCAATCCTGGATGTCACCATTCACGAACGCAGGAAGGTTATACATGGTATAGTTTATTCGGTGGTCTGTTACTCTGCCCTGCGGATAGTTGTAGGTGCGTATCTTTGCGCTACGGTCTCCTGTTGAAACCAGTGATTTGCGTCTGTTGGCGATATCGTCAACATACTTCTGATGTTCCTTATCGTAGATGAAGGTTCGCAGTCGCGCTAATGCTCTTTCTTTGTTCTTGGGTTGGTCGCGTGTTTCGGTACATTCAATAAGAATTTCCTCCACTTCGCCTGTGTTGGGATTTTTCCAGTTGTATCGTAGTCTTACACCGCTTTCTACTTTGTTGACATTTTGTCCTCCAGCGCCTGAACTGCGGAAAGTGTCCCATTTTATTTCACCTTCGTTGATGTTAACTTCGAATGGGGCTGCTTCAGGAAGGATGGCCACTGTAGCCGCAGAGGTATGCACTCGCCCTTGTGTTTCGGTCACTGGTATTCGCTGAACGCGGTGAACACCGCTTTCATACTTCAGTGTGCCGTATACCCCATCGCCTGAGACAGAGCAGATAATTTCTTTGAATCCGCCTACAGCTCCTGGAGTAAAGCTTGATATCTGCAAATTCCAGCCTTTCGTTTCTATATATTTGGTATACATACGGAAAAGGTCGCCTGCAAACAATGCAGCTTCGTCACCGCCTGTACCGCCCCTGATTTCAAGAATGGCGTTTTTGTCATCCTCGGGGTCCTTCGGAACCAGCAGCAGTTTTATTTCTTCCTCGATGGCTGGAATGCGCTCCTCACACATAGCTAATTCCTCTCGCGCCATGTCTTTCAATTCTTGGTCACTTTCATTAAGCATTATTATCTTGCTTTCCTGAAAACTGTCAAGCAATTTCTTGTAGGTGTCGCGTGTTGCCATTAATTTTTCCAGGTCCTTGTATTCCTTGGTTAGTTTAACATATCTCTCTTGGTCGCCAATCACGTTAGGGTCGGCAATAAGAGTTCCCACTTCCACGAAGCGTGAGTGCAGGGCGTTGAGTTTATCCAGTAGTGATGATTCGTCAGCCATGACAATGATGTTTTCGTAGTGCAAAGTTACAAATAACCCCCCACTTGACCAAACCCAGTCATTGTCAGCACCGTTTGCCTGGTGTGGTCAGCCCCTCTGAGATGGATGTTTATCTCATCGTGCTGTTTGTTTTAGTGATGTTGCTTTCAATGGCTTTCTCTGGTATAGATACTGTTGTATGATTGTCAGTGACAACTATCATAGCTAGATCGGGCATCTTTATGAAATTCTGCCCATTCTTGTGGTTATAGTGTTTTTATCCAGACTTTGTAAGTTTGGGCAGGTCAGAACAGGAATGCCTTTTCCAACCAATACCCAGCCATGCCTGCCAGATAGCCTGTAAAGACAATCCAGCTGATGCGTTTCATATACCAGCCGAAGGTGATTCTCTCTAAGCCCATTACCACTACACCGGCAGCAGAACCGATGATGAGCATTGAGCCGCCTACACCGGCACAGTAGGCTAGTAGCTGCCAGAAGATGCCGTCAATGGCCATGTCACCAGTGGGAGTGAGAGGATACATTCCCATACAGCCAGCTACCAATGGCACGTTGTCCACAATTGACGAAAGTACACCGATAATACCTGTTACAAGATAGTGATTGCCACCAAACAATTGATTCAGTCCATTGCCAAGCATCGTCAGTAAGCCGATGGTCTCCAGGCAGGCTACAGCCATCAGGATGCCTAAGAAAAACAGAATGGTCGACATGTCAATGCGGGTTAGCATTTGTGAAACACGCTTTTGCATAGCACCTTTCTCCTCATGTCCTTTCAGCGAAGCGTAGAACACCTCTGTTACTGTCCATAACACACCCAGCACAAGCAGTATGCCTACAAATGGTGGCAGGTGGGTGATGCTCTTGAAGACAGGTACGAAAATCAGGCCACCCACACCGAGCAAGAAGATGGTTTTGCGCTGCATGGCAGTCAGTTCGCTGGGTTTTTCCACCGACTTCTGCTCCTCGGTCAGCACCAGTTTCCCGTGAAGCGACAGCGAGAGAATATAGGTTGGTATTACCATTGAGATAATCGATGGAAGAAGCAGTTCGGCAACAACGCCTGGCGCAGTGATGACTCCCCTGTTCCAGAGCATGATAGTGGTCACATCGCCGATTGGCGAGAAGGCACCGCCCGAGTTGGCGGCAATGATAACCAGAGAGGCATACAAGATGCGGTCGCGGTGATCATCTATCAATTTGCGCAGAATCATAATCATCACAATTGAGGTGGTCAGGTTGTCGAGGATGGCTGAAAGGAAGAATGTCATGAAGGCTATGCGCCACAGCAGTTTGCGCTTTGAACGGGTCTTTATGACATCGCACACGAAATTGAATCCTCCGTTCTGGTCAACCAACTCAACAATGGTCATAGCACCCATCAGGAAGAATAGTGTTGTGGATGTTGAACCCAGATGTTTCTCTATTACTTCGCTTACCACCTGGGCTGTATTGCCACCTTCAACGCCAGTTATGTAACTGGCCGGATCTATCATGAACAGTGTCCAAGTGGCCACCATCATCAGTAGCGCAATGGCTGCCTTGTTGATTCTTGTCACGCTCTCAAGGGCTATAAACAGGTAGCCAATGCAGAAGAGAATGACTATTGATAATGTCAGTGTTGTCATTTTGTCTTTTGTTTAGGATGTTGTTCCGTTAACTTGTTGTGCAACGGGTATAGGTTTTCATAATTCATTGCAAAATTACGATTAAGCGAGCGAAATGCCAAATATATTTGAGCTTTTCTGAGTATGTGGATATGGTATTTGCGAAGCTTGATAGCTCAAAAAACGGAGACTATAGTCGTAGACCGAAGAAAGTGCGGATTTGCCATTTTGCGTTGTGTATTGTGAGACTCTCTTCGTGACCGATATTGGTGAAGTTGAACACCATCGACATGCCGATGAATTTGTTGCCCCACTGGTGAACAACAGCACCGCGACCAGTGATAATGACCTCGGGAAAGTGGTAATGAAGGGGAATGCGAGTGTCTCCGAAAGTCATGGATGTGTTACTGTAAACAATAAACGTAGGCAGGGCCGAGATGTGCAACAGCCATTTTTTGCTCGGAACATAGTTGTAGCCATACCCTGCACCGATCCCCAAGTTTCTCATCTTCAAATCCATTTTCTGTTCATAATCAAGCGTAGCGTGTTGTCCCATTCCCGATGCGGCTAACAGAAAACTTCCTGCAGATTGGAGTTGGATATAGCTTTGCGAGAAGGCAGCGGGGTAGGAGAATCGGCGGCTGTTGAAGACATAGAAAGCATTGATGTTGAGTGTCTGTACTTTCAGAATACCGTTAGGTAACTCAATGCGTGCCATTTCCCCGTGGTCGTGCCAGCCTGTGAAGTTCTTGGCATCCTGATAGATGATGTCAAAGCCGAAGTGCCGACCATAGCTATTGAAATTCAACTCGTAGTCGCGGTACTTGCCCATCAACTTCGCAGGGTTTAGAGCTGCACTGAGAGATAAACCGAGATAACTGACGCCCACACTGAGCGTTGCTTTCCTGGAGGCTTCCAACTCAGATTTGAAATGTTGGCCGTTATCGGTTCCCTTGGTCTCAATCTTTGTACCCGACACATTTATCCGCGTAGTGAAAGTCCACTTGGTCTGTGGCCGCATGATATACATCGTGTCGATGTTGCCCTTATAATAGCGGAGACTCAGAGAGTTGTCAATGTGCTGAAATATGTTCTGAGCATTAACAGCACTTGCTAAAGAATGCAGAAGGATGATGACGGCCCACCATAGAGTTCTTAAACTATTTAGTATCATCTCGCCAAGGGCAAAAACACGAAGTGATGAAAGTTGTCTTTTAAATATGTTCATGTCTCGCTGAGTTGTACAGAGAACAGATACTCCTGGGCAATGGCAGTCATCTGTTTCACGATGAACTTCTGCGACATCCCTGATATTCCGTTTCTCCTCCGTATTCTTCTTTTACGATGTATGTACTTGCTTCTATACCTTTAGTGTTCAGTGATGCGACGGCGGATGGGACTGTCATAAATTCTACGGATGAGGGATATAGGCATGAGCCGGAAACAGAGCCGCCCCAGGGGATAGATGTATTTAAGAGAAAACGGACCCGAGAGCTTGTTGATGCCCTTGATATAGATAAGAAACTCGTTCCATGCTTTGGCCTTGCTGCGTCGCTGATAGACATTGTCGGCACGGCGGAAATGAAGGATAATAACAGGGAGGTTGCCGATATGGTATCCTTGGTGGATGGCATCAAACCACAGAGCTATATCCTGACTAGTGCGATAGCGCTCGTCGTAGTGTAGTCCATTATCAAAGATGCGACGGCGCATCATGACGGTTGGGTGGGCGAGTGGAGAGGCTTTATGAATCATGGAGATGACAGCCTGATGAGTAAGAGGGTACTGCCGGATATTGAGACAGGGGTTTTCGGCATTAAATTCCTGGATGCAGCCTCCCACAATATCAATATCGGGATGGTTGTCAAGATATGCGGCCTGTTGCTCGAAGCGCTGGGGAGTGGAGCGGTCATCGCTATCCATGCGGGCTATATAGTTTCCCGTGGCTGCCTTGATGGCTTTGTTGAGCGAGTGAGTGAGTCCCATGTTGACAGGGTTGCTGACGAGGGTCAGGACCTGGCCGAGTTGGCTTTTCCAATGGGCTATGACGTCTTGTAACGGAGCTGGGAGAGGACCGTCCTGTATCAGTACTATCTGGGTGGGGCGGAGGGTCTGTTGTGACCAGATGCTCTGCAAGGCTTCTTCAAGATACTGGGGTGTATCCTTGCTATATACGGATATGAGTACGGAAATGCTGGTCATGACTCAGTTTTTTGTATATGGAAATGTTGCCCTAGGTCAAAGTCAAATTTGTCAGGGGTGTAGCGTATATATCCGCTCCATGGGTAAAAAGTTATCTCACCGAAATAAATAGCACCGTTAATGTTGTAGAGGTCGATGCGGGCGAAGGGGAAACCTTGTGCCAATTGCTCGGCCACATTGCGCATATCCAGAATGTTAGACGGCAGAATGGGGGCTTCTTCAACAGGAAATGTAGGCCAGTCGGAACTGACATGAGGAAGAAAGCGGAACTGCTCGTCCCAGAAACCGCGGCGGTGTTTGGAGTAGCGGTTCTTGTCTATCCAGAGATAGCGGAACTTGCCGTCAAAGCAAAGGAACTTGTAGTCATCGATAGAACCATCGCTATTCTGGTCACTTTCAAGCAGCTGCTCAACGATAACCCTGGACTGTCGGGCTCCCTTATAAGCCCACTCGCGAGAAATGACATCGTATTTTTTGTTGCGCCATGAGTTGACTTGGCGGACAATCTCGTCTGTGTTGAGCTGGCTCTTGTCCCGGCAAATAAGTACGTTGGCACCATCGCCACCATCTGTTGTCTTAATAACGAACTTGGCAGGCAGTGATTGGAAGTCAATCTGACGGGCATCGTTGCACACCTGATAAAGGGGTACGAGGTAACGATCGGTACCGAGCCTGCTGGTTACAAAATCTCTGACAAGATACTTGTCCACACAGGGGAGCATATCGGAATTGTGGTAGAAGGCTTTATAGTATTGTATCTTGTCGGAGAATCGCTGAGGGTTTGACAGGTTGAGCCGGCGGCGCATCTTGACGAAGAACTGCAGGCGCAACATGATGGTATCGGGAAGAAACCACAGCATACGGGCAATGATATAGAGCAGGTGTCGTTTCATATCAGGGGAGTTAGTTTGCCACGAAGCCTGAAACCGTCACGGATGCCCCGGATGATATTCCGGAAATTTTCCACACGAGGGCTCATGAATAGGGGATAGAAAAAGAATTTGAGTATATATGTCCACAAGCAGTGGCGTGTCCAGTATGATGGTGTATAGCTACGGTGAGATAAGATGATGAAATTGCGGTATTGGTAATAGAGCCTGCGTGGGGCTGACTTGCGCAAGGGCAGACTGGTTTCCGTACCCATGACATGATGTATGCGTAGGTTGTGATCCAGGTAGGAGCGGAGACCGCATCGGTGACGTGCACGCCAACTCCACTCATTGTCAACACCATCAATAAAAAGAGCCTCCTCCATGGGGCCGACTTGGTCGAGAATGTCCATTGTAGTGAGGCTGTAGGAGGAGATAATGGAGTGCATCTCATGGATATGATGAGGGATGCCATCAACGATGATGGTAGATGGAGTTATGTAAATGCTGGATGTACTATAGCAGGTTTTGCCATTACGGGGTTCAATAGGGTCGGGGCCAACTACTGCAACGGGAAAGCCAGCTTGGGATAATGCCTCGAAGGTGGCTATCAGCCCTGTTACCAGATTGGATGGTGAAACGCTATCCTGATCACAGAACAATACATAGTGGCATCCTTGCTGTCGGAGAAAATCTATGCCCCTATTTTGGGCAAAGGCAATGCCAGTGTTTTTGCAGAGAGGAATGTAGTGGACTTTGTCTTTTCCAGAGAAGGCTTCTGCGCATGATAGGGAGGTATTATCAACCAGGCATATCAGGTCAACCTGAGGACTCAGTGTATCAAGCGACTTGGAAAGTGTCTCCAAATCGGGATGATAGAGTACAATGATAACTCCTTTCTTCATTTCTTAAGACCAGCTTTTATTCCTTTCAACATATAGGATGCCCGCTCGCTGCCTCCATGGACAAAGAGGGGAAAATACAGCAGATGGGCGAGATATTTGACGCCTGTCGCTATTTTCCACCGCCAAGGTACATATTTTTTTCGAAAGAGCCAAAGAAAATTGCGATATTGATAATAATAGCGCACTGGAGCCGAGATGATGACCCTGTAGCCGAATGGGAAGCGTAACTCTCTGCGACCTACTTTGTGAAGGATGTGAACTTCTGTCGTGATGCCACAGAGGTAGCCTGCATGTTCTGCTCTCCAACACCACTCAAAGTCAACGAAGTCTATGAAAAGCCGACTGTCATTTAATCCTATTCTTTCAAGGTTTTCCCGGCTGATACAGCAGCCAGACGAAATGACTTCCCGTCGCTGTATGAACCGGTTGCCGATGAAATGGTCTTTGTGGATGACCGACTTGTATTCCTCACCCGAACCGAGATGTTTGACTGTGGGTCCCAAAACAGCGAGATTTGGGAAGGTCTGGTGAATAGCTATGAATTCGCTGACGATAATGGCGGGATAACTGTTGTCAACCCTGGTGTCCTGGTCAAAGAAGACTACATGGGTGAAGGCAGGGTTGTTAAGTGCTTTGTGCATGCCAATATTCTGTGCTTCGGCAATGCCCAGATTCTTGTGATTGCAGATGTATTCCAGTTTGCCAGGGGATAAACCGGCGGCAGCTTCCTCGGAATTGTCAATGATATAGCCTGAGTAGACCTGACCGAGTTGTTCGAAGTATCTCAAGTCGGCCTCATTGGGATGAAATAGTACGATAATAAGGAATATACCAATGTTATTTTGCTCCATAATAGTTGGTATTGAAGGTGACTCCTATCCGCCGTTGCAGGACAAAGAAGAAAACAAAAAGGTATTGTACCAGCATGGACAGGCTCAGTATAAGGTTTTCCTGATAGAATTGCAAGACAAGAATTTCAACAATGTAGGCGTACATACATTTGCTGATGGCTCCTCCATTGCGGCATTGGCGATAAAGCCAGCCTGTGAACACACCATAGACGGTGGAGAAGAAGGCAATCCCCTTATAGCCGAAATCCTCAAAGAAGGGTTGGAAGACGGTATAGACATTAGTAAACATGGGTACCTGGGAGAATTCCTGGAGTTTGGGCTCAACGACAAATTGGCCTAATCCAAGTCGCGTGATAACGGCATAGAAGAAAGCAAACGACCGCGAACCGTACTGTTCGGTGAGTTTTTCTTGTACACGTTCAAAGGCCACGGACGGCGACATGACATATACGTTGAAGAAATCGAGGAATGTGGATTCCCTGACAGTGTTCTCAGAGGTACGCATCTGATTGATGCCGTGGAATGTGAAGAGCAGTATTATGCCCCACAGAATGATGGTGCGTATCTTGATGTGTCCTTTCTCGTATAAAATGAAAAGAGAGACAGTTAGCATGAAAAACAATGCTCCTTTTTCCATGATGGCGACGGCGCACATGAAACTGGCGAGGATGATAGCGATAAAACGCCACTTGTTTCCGTTAGGATAGCGCCACATCTCTATGATAAACAATGCCTGGTTGATGGCATTGACATAGATAAGCAAAGTTTGCAGCATGTCCTTCTCTCCAGCGGAGGCAAAGATGCGGAGGTTGAAGAATATGTCCTGTGTGCCAAACATGGAGATGACCTTGTAGATGTTGTAGACATACAGGGGGGTGCATACCATAGAGATGGTAAAAAACATCATGTAAAACAACTCATTAACATGGATGTCCCGGGCGATGTCAATATCGTTTTCTGACTGGCACAGTTCCTTGGCAGAAGGGAAGGCGTAATAGGTGATGATGCTTGTGGCAGACATTAGAAGGACCCAGATAATGACACAGGTGTAGAAACGGCTTTGGAGAGGGTAGAGTAAATTCCCGCTGAACTGGAAGAGGATGAGAATAGCTAACCATACAAGTGTGGTAATCATCCATGGAGAGAAGAGGTCGCCAATCTTCAGCAGAAGGAAGGAGACGGCCATAAGAGCGAGTAATATGATAAGAACCCAAGCCATGTGTCGTCTATTTTATCCAGATTCCTTTTCCCGTACCGTTCATTATCTTGTGGAATTGTAGCATGTTAACGACAGCCCCTGGGATATTGACCAGACACAGGGCCAAAAGCATGCCTGTGACATCAAGCCAACGACTCAGGAGCCACGCCAAAGGGAAATAAACCACTGCTGCCATCAGAGAGAATATGATTTGCAGGCGTAGGATGCCAAAACCGTTGAGGAAGTAACTATAGCAAAGGCTGGATATAATAATCATCATGTAGAAGGCCATGCAGATTGTAATAGAGAGCGGAATAACAACATCGTTGCCCACCCAGATATTTACCCATATATAGTATATAGGTTTGGAGAAGATGACCATGAGAATGAGACAGACGGCGAGGAGCAACAGAATCTTTTGCAGACTGCGGATGGATTTGGCAATCCAGACATAGTCTTTTTTCTCGTAGGCATCGGTAGTGGCGCTCCAGAAAGGCATGGCGATGATGGTGAAAATCATCATGGTGAAACTGAAATAACGATAGGCTATCTGATAGGGGGTCACCATCTCAGGAGAAAAGAAGTGGGAAATCATTACATTGGAGGAGGTGAAGAGAATGAGGCCGGCAATCTGAAGAATAAAAAATTTGATGCCAATATTGAACAATTCAAAAACGGCATTCTTGTTAAAGTAAGCAATGGAGGGCTTCAGATGGGGGTATCTAACATTGAATGTAATTGGCCATGCACACAGATATACAAGAAGAGGGGCTAAGGTATATGCAATGGCTACCAGCATCAGGGAATGGATGTCGGCAATTTTCAGCAGATAGATGAGAATCAATGTCAGAGTCTGTCCGCAGACAACCAAAGCGTTGTTAACCGCTGGTAACTGAAGACCCAGATAAATGTTGCCAATGAATTTGAAAATAAATGTCCCGCTGACACATGCGACAGAGAGCATTAGGATGTCGTTCAGACGAGGTATGACAGTTTTGTCGATATTGAGCAGGGCGTAGAAATCAAGAGTGTTGATGAATACGATACACAACAGAGCCAAAGGAATCATAACCAGTATGAGCATGAAAAAAGTGGAGGAAACACTCTCGCGTGCCTTTTTTATATCACCTTGTGCCAATTGAGATGCCAGCTTGTTGCGTAAGCCGTTACCAAGACCAATATCAAGATGGTCAACCCATAGGAGAAGGGAACTGATGGTCATCCAGATCCCATTTTCGTAGTTGCCAAGGCAGAAGAGAGTAAGGGGCACCAGAAGGAGCTGTACGGCACCAGACCACCCTTTGAGCGCAAAGGAGAAGTATATATTTTTCTTGAGTAAAGATGTCCTATGATTGCTTTCCATCTGGGCAGAGTGTTTTTAATTGATGCTTTTTGCGGTATAGTATAAACCAAGTCGTCCCAATCCAGCTGTAGAATAGCCAGATAAAGAAATTAGCTATCCAATGAGGCCGAGAAGGATTGAGTGGTATGGCATTGGAAGTGAAATCTATAAAGTTGGGACGTGTTTTATCATAGTTTATCTTCGTAATGTTGTATTGTTGGATAGCCTCATTGTATTCTTGCAGACTGAGGTCGGCAGCCTTTTCCAAGTTTTTCAGTTCAATGGAACCAGACGGCGTTGTTATGTCAAAATGGTGTTCGGAATAGCTGTTGTATTTGTCTTGTGCCTGCCTGTAATTCTCTTTGGCGGCCATCATGTCTTTTTTCCTGTTTTTCAAATCTATCTCAGCCTTGAACCTGATATATTTGTAAAGTTCCTCTTGTAAATAGTAGCTGACCGTATCAACCATCTGAAATGCCACGAAAGGGTCTTGGTCAGCAACCCGTATGGTCAGAAGACCATTGTGCATGTTTACCTCGCACTTGACATTCTGTTGAATCAGTTCTATGGGACTTTTTTCTCTGAGCAAAAAGTTCCACCAAGGTTTCTGTGCTGCAACTAGGTGCTGTGTGTATGTTTCTCTTTTTTTCCCATCAAAAGTCTTGAGACTAATCCTTTCCATGTTGGAAAGGAACAGAGGTGAGCGCAGGATGAGGGCATAAATCTCGGGATCAGTCGTTACTGTGGACGGATTCAGTCCAGTCTGTTTCTCAACAAGAAGTCCTCTTTCTCCCTTTTCCAGAATGTCGTCTTTTGTGGCATCAACGGAAATCTGCTTGAAGGCATGATATACAGGAGGTATGGATAAAGAAATGATAGAGGCACCTATAAGAGCCAGAATACCTGTGATAAAGTATAGTCGGCGCTGTTTCCAGCAAACCTCCCACACGCTCCATTTTGAATCAGTAGCAGACAAACTAGTTGTTATAAGTGAATAATTCCTTGCGATGAAGAACAGCAAGAACAGACAGCCTGATAATGATACCTAAAATAATGAAGAGAACTAAAATATAGACCTTCTTAATATTGCAACTCTTAATAGGAACACTGGCTCCCTGAATAACTGTGAAAGCGGGAGTACTTTCCTGCAACTTTGCTTTTGCTAATTGTAATTGCTGTGCGACTTGGGTGTAGATATTATATTTCAATTGCATCTCATTTTCCAGATTTTCACGTTTTGAGCTAACTGACTGGAGAATGACATCTGTGTTTGCGTCACTGAAACGAGCATATTGCTGTCTAGCATTATCGTAGTCTTCTTTAGATTCAGCAAAGAGTTTCTCCATATACTCCAAATCATTGCGCGCTTTGTTGGTGCGATAGCGTGTAATGAAATCCTGGAGTCTGTTTTTGACAGAGTCTGCCATTGTAGCAGCAATAAGAGGATCTTGGGCTGTAAATTCAATAGAGATGATATATGTTTTTTTGTCAACAACACAACTCATGTTCTTTCTTGTAGCACTGACAAGTCCGTATTGCTTGCGGGACAGCCGGTAAGGGTTGATCTTGCTGCCTCCACTGCCCGTCATGTCATCCTTAGGGAGCAGTAGCTTTATCAGAAGATTTGCCGGAATGCTCCACCATGTTATTTTCTGGTATTTCTTAAGATACTCGTAATATGTGGTATTGATTTCCCCGTCAAGAGATTTTACTTTGAGGTCAAACAAACTAACGATAAACTCGTTTGATGACATCATGTCAGGGTATATCTCTGGGTATATGGCATCACCATTTGGGTTGGCATCAGAATAGAGCCCTACCATTGAAGCCAGAGAGGTAATGCTAGATAACATGTTGTTGGAAGAAGTCTCGGGAGCCAATTCTATACTGGCTTTGTATTTCTTGGGGATGCTGAATGCAATGATAAGTCCTACAATGATGGATATAAAGATGTAAAGTCCTATACTCTTTTTTTCGGAATAGACAATCTTCCAGAATTTAAGGATATCAAACTCTATTTTGTATTTTTTCTGTTCCATTATATGATGTTGAATATAGACAAGAAGCTATTTTGTTAAGTTCGCAATGGTGGCAATCATAGTGGCGATGCTGGCCATACCAGTTCCAATTCCCATGGTTTCGGCTATGCTCATTTTCCGGCTGATTTTGCTAGGTATGATAATTTCACATCCAGGAGCTATCGGTGTCTTGTTAGTGAGCTTGCTTGCTTTGCCGTTCATGTATATGATGTATGCGTTTTTCTTGCGGGCATTCTGTGATGTGCCGCCGGCAGCATTCAAGTAATACTTTGCTTTTTTCCCTTTCAGGTATGTTATGGTATTGGGATACATGACAGCACCATTGACTTTTACAGTGGCGGTATATTGAGGGAGGATAAGCTTGTCGCCAGCCCGCAATACAATATTGGCCTCGCTTGAAGGATCCTTGATGGCCTGATCCAGGGAAATCTCAACAGGGTATGTGTTAGGAACCTCGAATTTCTGCATTTGCGTGTTGGCCGTCTGCTGGCTCACTTGCTGGATGTTGTTGGCATTCTGACTGCTTGCGGCGAGTTCCAGTAATTGCTGTTGCAGAAGTTCCTGTTGCATCTTGTACACTGCCTCCATGCGTGCTTTTTCCGCATCATTAGCCACTCGTTCCAAACGTGCGCCTTGTATATATGCAAGGTTTGTTGGTCCTCCTGCTATGTTTAAAAGATCAGTAAGTCTTGACTGCTGCTTTGTCAAGGTATAATTACCCGCAAACAGGACTTCTCCTTCAATACTCACATTTTTCTGCTCAGAGAACCCGGGACTTTTTCTAACGTAAACCTGATCAAAAGGCATCAGTACAAAACCAGGTTGCCCATCGACGACAAAACCGTCTTTCAAGGCAAAACTGAATGTCTGGGCGATAACGCTATCAGGCTTTGTTGCCTGTGGATTGGTAATTCTTCTGGACACGTCAACTTTTACTGTTGAGGCTTTGTCTGTAAGTCCGCCAGCTTGGAGTACGAAATCCTCGAGGGTCTCGTTCTCGGCATATTTGTATATTCCAGGATACAGTACTTCGCCCGAAATACTCAAAGTGCGCTCTATCATGGCCTCTTTTGTACTCGGGATAAAGAGTACATCATTCTCTTTCAACGGAATGTCGGCAGTGGTGCCGTTGAGGATGCCGCCAAGATCAACACTAACAACTTCCAAAGTGCGGTCGGCCTTCATCCTGTGGATAATGGCTCGTGCAGTGAAAGCTTCCTCTGTGATGCCTTCTGCTTGCTGAACAAGACTCCTGACACTATTAATCTTGTTGTCTATCTGATATTTCCCGGGACGGAAGACAGCTCCTTTAACCTCTACGGTATTGTGATACCTTGGCAGAATGGAGTCAACGAGAACATTATCCCCATCGGCGACATGGAAATTGCCAAAGTCAAACTCCTCGACATTGAAAGCGCTGTATTCCCGTCCTGTCTTGCGATCCACACAGATAGCCTTGGTATAGGCATCGCCAGTGAAACCACCTGAATAGGAGATGAGTGACTTAATGCTCTCGTCTTTTTTCATCTCATATATCATTGGGCGTTTAACTTTACCTGTAATAGTTACCAGGCAGTCGTAGGGACCCACACTGATGACATCTCCTTCGGTAAGACGGATGTTGCCAGTCATTTTCCCATTCAGGATGTAGTCGTAGATGTCGCATGTACTGACTAACTGGTTATTCCTGTAGACTTTGATGCTTCGCAAGGTACCCAGGTCATTAATACCGCCTGCCATATAAAGAGCATGGAACACACTCGCAAAAGCCGACAAGGTATAGGTGCCTGGGTTTTTGACCTCTCCCATGACATTAACAGTGATGGTGCGTGTCTGTCCTAAGGAGATTTTTATGCGGCTACTTTGATAACGTGCTCCCAGCTGGGTTTTGATGCGGTTGTTTGCTTGAGCAATTGTCAGTCCGCTGACTTGGATAGGACCATAGTTCTCAATGACGATGTCTCCGTCAGGTGAGACAGATGAATTGATAGACTTCTGCGATGCTCCGTAAATATCAATAATGACGTTGTCACCAGGTCCTAAACGGTAGTTTTGGGGAGTAGCGATATTCATTAGCGGTTCAAAGGTCAGGTCCTTGTTGTTGAATATATCTCTGCCGAAGACTTTGTTGCCAGACTTGTTCTCATGTTCGCTGTTTTTTATGCCGTCAAGTTCTTCCTTGTAAGTCTTATAATCATCGTTGTTTTCATCGAATTTTTGCTTTTCAATGATATTCCCTTGGATTTGTTGGGAACTGGTGTTCTCCTTGAATTGTTCCTTGTTTAAACTGTTGCTGGCGCGTAGGCGGTTATTCTTGTTGTCATTCTGTTCCTGCACTCCCAATCCCGACTCGTTGAGCTGGCGCTGGTATGCCCTGCGCACACGGCGGATCTGGGTGATGTCAACGCCTCGTTGAACTAGTTTGGTGACAATGGTTGTCTGGGGTGTACCCTTGGCCATTTCTTTCTGAATAAACTCTGCGACTTGTGTGTCGGTCAGTGATGACTGGCTGACAGCATAGATGGGACAAAGTAATAAGAATATAATAAGAGCTTTTCTCATAATAGCTTGACAGTTGTTTTGTTGATAGGTGTTATATGTTAATACAAAATTACAATTAAGCGGGCGAAGAGCAAAATGAACCTGTTCTTTTTTTCCAGGGGTATGAGGTTTCAACGCTTGATGCCTCAATATTATATCTATAGAATGTTTTTACTTATGATGTTTTGAAGTGCATGGAGATTTTTGTATTGTGAAGATGAAAAGAGAGTACAGTAAGATGTCCAATACCAAGATGAGAGTCTTGGACATCAACGGGTAACAAATATAGTTTACACCGCAAATGAAGATGAAAAACGCAATGATGGTGATGAGAGTCTGTCTCATGCTTAATCCACTTTGCATAAGAAGGTGATGGATGTGTGTTTTGTCGGCATCAAACATCTTCTTTCCGCTGATTTTTCTGAAAATTGCAACTCTGATAACATCAATGCATGGGATGAATAGTAATGTTGTAGATATTAGCAGAGATTCTTCACGGTAGTTGTAGACGCCCGTTTCGTTGTACATCTGGTATTTTATGGCGAGATAAGCTAACACATAACCCAGGAAAAGACTTCCGGCATCTCCCATGAAGATTTTGTTCTTTCCAACTTTACCAAAGACATTGAATATCAGGAAAGCAAGAATAGCCCCTGCCAAACTGGAACTCATCAAACTGAATATAGTTGAATCCAATTGGAGGAAGAGATATGCGAAAGTGATGAGAATCAGAAATGCCAGACTTGAGGATAAGCCGTCAATACCGTCAATAAGATTGATGGCGTTGACAATAAGCAAAATAGACAACACCGTGATGGGGTAGCTTAGCCACAAAGATATCTCATATATGCCGAAGAAGCCGTGCAGGTTGTTTATCATCAGGTTGCACAAGGGGAAGAACAATGCGGCAATAAACTGTATGACAAACTTGTGCGACGCATCGATGCCTTTCAAATCGTCAATGATACCTATAAGGAAAATCATAAAGGCGCCAGCTATCATTAGAAAAGTTGAGATGGTGATTTCGAAATTCTTCTGGAATCCTCCATACATAATGGAGAGTGCGATGGCGACACCTATACCCATGGAAGGCATAAACAGAGTGCCTCCTAAGCGGGGTATAGCAATATTGTGTACCTTCCTGTCGTTGGGTAAGTCGTATAGTTTGTGCTTCTTGCACAACTGGATAATAACGGGTGTGGTGACAAAAGAGAATAAAAAGCTTACAGCAAAAGCTATGATAATATAGAGAATCAGACCCATGGTTATGTATAGTTTTATCTTAAAGAAATCGTCAATTAGAGAATTTCTTTAATATGAAACGTATACAAACTCTATTTATTGTAAAAAAATCAAAATGAATTTTAATAATTGAATTCTCCGAATTCGCTCTTTATGGTTAAAGAACGTTGGCCTTCTTCTATATGTCCAATTATTTGTGCTTCAATGTTAAATGTCTTGGCAATATTGATGATATTTTGTGCCTGTTCGGGGGCAACATATATCTCCATGCGGTGGCCCATGTTGAACACCTTGTACATTTCTGCCCAATCAGTGCCACTCTGTTCTGCAATTGTTCTAAATAGAGGGGGGATAGGGAACATGTTGTCTTTGACGACACGGCAGTTCTCATTAACGAAGTGTAACACTTTTGTCTGAGCTCCTCCTGTACAGTGAACCATACCGTGTATCTCCGTCCTCATGGTTTCCAAGATGCGTTTTATGATGGGAGCATAAGTTCTTGTGGGGGAGAGTACCAGTTTCCCAGCGTTGAGAGAGGAACCTGTCACATTGTCGGTAAGCTTTAAATTGCCGCTGTAAATCAGCTCTTCGGGAACAGCCTTGTCATAACTCTCAGGGTATTTTTCTGCAAGATATTTAGCGAAGACATCGTGCCGGGCACTGGTTAGCCCATTGCTCCCCATTCCTCCATTATATTCTTTTTCATAAGAGGCTTGTCCGCTGGAGGACAGGCCTATGATAACATCTCCTGGACGTATGTTGGCATTATTGATGACATCGCTGCGTTTCATGCGGCAAGTGACAGTTGAGTCTACGACGATGGTACGCACCAAATCGCCCAAGTCGGCGGTCTCGCCTCCTGTGGCATAGATTCCGATGCCCATGTCACGCAGTTGTTGCAGCAACTCATCTGTTCCGTTGATAATGGCAGAAATGACCTCACCCGGAACGAGCATTTTATTCCTGCCAATTGTGGAGCTTACAAGGATGTTGTCAACGGCACCGACACAGAGGAGGTCATCGGTGTTCATCACCAGGGCATCCTGGGCAATACCTTTCCAAACGCTCAAATCTCCTGTTTCTTTCCAATAGATATATGCTAGGGAGGATTTTGTTCCTGCGCCGTCTGCGTGCATGATATTGCAGTATTCCGGATCTCCACCGAGGATATCTGGAATAATCTTACAAAAGGCTTGAGGGAAGATGCCCTTGTCAATATTCTTGATGGCGTTATGTACATCTTCTTTCATGGCACTTACGCCACGCATCATATATCTTTGTTTGTTGTCCATAAAGAGGGGATTTGTGAAACACAATATTTATTTCTTATGCAAAGTTACGATTAAGCGAGTGAAGAACAAAAAGAACTTGTTCTTTTTTTCTGCCGAGCATAAGTAACTAAAACAACAAGTTAACGTTACGATTAAGCAAATGAAGAACTACAGGGAATACCTTTCGTATAGCTACGATAAAACAAGAGAGATGCCAAATGTTTTTGATCATCTCCAGACTATAGCGGTTTATTTAAAGCTATAGCTTGTTTTCAAAACTCAACTTTAGGTGCCTTTGAAGCACCGGCTTCGGCTTCAAAACCGTTTTTCTTGTCAAACCCGAACAGACTGGCGAAGATGTTCGCAGGGAACCGCCTGATAGTGACGTTGTAGTTTTTTACAGCGGAATTGTATGTGCTCCGGCTTTCATTGATGCGATTCTCTGTGCCTTCGAGTTGAGCTTGGAGTTCTTGGAAGTTCTCATTGGCCTTGAGCTCAGGATAACTCTCGCTGATAGCGATTAGTTTCCCAAGGGCAGATGTGATTTCTCCTTGTGCAGCTTGGAACTCTCTGAGTTTTTCTGGAGTGAGGTTGTTGGCATCCACGGAAATCTGTGTTGCTTTTGAGCGTGCAGCGATAACCGCCTCGAAAGTGGATTTCTCATGTTCGGCATATCCCTTTACGGTGTTTACAAGATTGGGTATAAGGTCAGATCTGCGCTGGTATTGGGTTTCCACATTACTCCAGGCCTTGCTGACTTCTTCTTCCTGATTAACCATGTTGTTGTACTTGTTTGCGCCATAGCAAATCAGTGCCACTGCTACAACGATGATAGCAAGAATAACTTTAAATGAGTTTGATTTCATAATTAATATTTTTAATAGTTTTTGTTGATGTTTTTTCAAGGGGATAGAATATTGTTTCAGAATCTTCCTCCAGCGCCTCCTCCACCGAAAGAGCCTCCTCCAAAGGATCCTCCGCCAAAGCCCCCACCAAAACCGCCTTCTCCCATCCTGCCGCCCATGGTGGACCCGCCGAGGATGATGCCATTATTACTACTATGGGGGCGCCGCTCAATTTTGGTCTCGGTGTGTCCGCAGTGACTGCAAATGTAGGTAACACTATAGTAATCAGTCTTTCCCTTGGTGTAGAGTCGTGACTGCTTGGTAGCGTATAGTCTCTTCTTTTTGCATCGTGGGCATTCCTTATACATGCTCATGATGATGATTAGGATAAAGAATCCTATGAGTGACATCAGGCATGCCATGAAGATAAAGGCTTCCAAGGGAGACAGGTCGTCATTGTTGACGTTATCTTTTAGCAATGTCTCATCACCATCAATATATTGTGCGATGGCTTTCATTCCCCCAAGGATGGCACCATCCCAGTTGGCGACCTTCATATGAGGGACCATTATCCTCAGTTCCACCCTCTTGCAGATGGCATCGGGTAGCGTACCCTCAAGGCCTGTACCTGTGAGTATCCTGTATTCTCTGTCTTCGGTGCTCACCATCATAATGAGACCTCTGTTTGTGTTTTTGCCGCCGATGCCATATTTCTTTGCCAGTGCCATGCAAAATGAATAGCAATCATTGTCCCTTGTCCGTCTGACGACCACGACTACTGCCTGGATATCCTTTTCTTGTTCTAACCGGCTTATTATCAGGTCAACACTGTCAACAACTTCTGTTGACAAGATTCCGTCAGGGTTGCATACCCATTTTTGTGCGTCTTGCAGATGCACCATGGGCAATGTCTCGGGAGTCCAAAGTGTCGTCTCTTCTGCCTTCATCCATAGGCAGGGGAGTATGATGAAGAGAATAAATACAAATCGTCGGCAGCCTTTCATCTTGTTCGTTATCCGTGGTAGGTATTATACGTTAGTCATCCTCTTGCCAGTATTTCCAGCTGGCTAATGCTTGCAGATGAAGCATCTCCAGTCCGTTCTTGATGCAGGAGCCCTGCTGTTCGCCTTTACATAGGAACAGGGATTTTTCGGGATTGTACACTAAGTCGTAGAGCAAGTGCTGGTCGGTGAGAAACTGGTAGGGAATGTCGGGGCATGTGTTGTTGTCTGGAAATGTCCCCAGCGGTGAGCAGTTGACCACGACAAGATATTCCGACATAATGTCACGTGTCAGGTTACTATATCCCAGCTTTAGTCTATCTGGGGTTCTGCTTACGAGGCGCCACTCAATACCCAGACTTTCCAAACCATACCTTATTGCCTTTGATGCTCCGCCTGTACCAAGAATCAACGCCTTGGTGTGCTGTTTCTTTAGTAAGGGCTTTAATGACTCGCTAAAGCCTATTACATCAGCGTTGTAGCCTTTCAGAAAAGGTTTGCCATCCTTGCGGCTTATTTTGATGCAGTTTACTGCCCCAATGGCCTTGGCTTCGGGACTGAGGTCGTTGAGGTATGCCATGACGCTCTCCTTGTAGGGCCTTGTCACGTTCAGTCCTCTCAGTTGTGGCAAACTGTCAATAAGATCTGGCAAGACACTGATGTCTGCCATCTCAAAATTGAGATATTCGGCGTCCAGTCCCTCCTTAAGGAACTTCTCACTGAAAAAATGGCGTGAGAATGAATGTGCTAGTGGATAGCCGAGTAAACCGTATGTTGTCATGTTAGTATCAGTTATTATTCTTCATTTAGTTGCCATATACATAGTACATAGACCAAAGGTCATCCGTTTGAACCAGACCTCCCTGAATCCTGCCTTGTTGAGAATACCGGTCAACACTTCGCCTTGGGGGAAGGCCTCCATGGAGGCGGGCAGATATGTATATGCCTTTTTGTCCTTGGAAATGATTAGTCCAACGAGAGGCATCCATAAGTGGGCATACAGCCAGAACAACTGTTTCATAGGAAAACCTTTTGGAACACTCAGTTCTAATATTGCCAAATGTCCTCCCGGCTGTAATACACGATGCATTTCCTCAAGTCCTTTGTCCAAATGCTCAAAGTTTCTTACTCCGAATGCCACGGTAATGGTGTCAAAGGTTTCGTTCTCAAAGGTCATCTGCTCGCTGTCTTCCTTTTGGAACATGATGATGTCTTCTAGTCCTGCACGCATCACTTTGTTGCGCCCTATTTTCATCATCTCCTCAGAGATATCGCATGCCGAGATGCGCTTAGGTCTCAAAACGCGGTAAGCCTGCAAAGCAAAATCGCCTGTGCCTGTGGCGATGTCTAGAATGTAGCGTGGTTGATATGGTAGTAGGGCCTTGATAGTTTTTGCCCTCCATCTCCTGTCAATGCCCAGCGACAGCATATGGTTCAGCCTGTCGTATGAGTGGGCAATGCCGTTGAACATTGTCTCCACCTGCGCCTTTTTCCCGTCTGGGGAGTCCTTATAAGGTTTTATCTTTTCTTGTGCGTACATAGCTTGGCGCCCTGTCTCGTTTGCAAAGTTACGATTAAGCGAGTGAAGAACAAAAAGAACTCGTTCTTTTTTTCTGCCGAGCGTAAGTAACTAAAACAATAAGTTAACGTTACGATTAAGCGAGTGAAGAACAAAAAGAACTCGTTCTTTCCCGTTAAGTGTGATAACCCTACACTTGACCTCTCTGGGTTTTCTAAGCCTTTTAAACCCACTATGTTGTCAAGGAACGCTTAGCAGACAAAAAAGTTTAGTTGTCTTAATATGCCTGGTTGTTCCCGTTGTCTGGATAGTAGACTGTTTCTTGCGAAGTTTTGTGTGGCAAGCTGCTTGTATGTCAATAATTTTTCGGAACTTTGTTATGAGATAGTAAAAACTTAACATAAATATATATGAACCGCAGAAATTTTCTTCAACGCTCAGCATCTCTTATGGGCGCAATGTGTCTTGACTGGCCGGCTTTTGCTAAGCAGATTGCTCAAATGGGTAAACCTAATGTGAAAATAGGTATTATAAGTGATATTCACATTCGCCATATGGATTCCGTGAAAACACTGCACCATACCTTTGAGTATTTTGACGAGGTAGGCGTTGATGGTGTTATCATCGCAGGAGATATGGCTGACTGGGGATTCTACAGTCAGCTGGCTTTGGTTGCTGAAACGTGGTATGACGTGTTCCCGGGTGACAAGGGATCAGACGGACGCCATGTGGAGAAACTGTTTGTCTATGGCAACCATGATAGGGAGGGTTATACCTACGGCAATGCGCGCGGTGTTAAAGTGACCAAGGAGATGATTGCCGAGGAAGCTATTTGGCCACGCAAGGAAAAGGTGTGGCAGGAGCTGTTCCATGAGAAATGGACACCTATTTACATGAAGGATGTAAAAGGGTACAAATTCATCGGGGGCCATTGGTACAGTTGGACTGACATGGCTGGACTGGCTGAATTCTTACAAAAGGTTGAGGGGCAGCTTCCCACAGATGGGAAACCATTCTTCTATTTCCAGCATTTCCATCCAAAGAACACTTGTTCTGGTCCTTGGGTATGGGGACAAGGCGGTGGAAATGTGACCAAGGCGTTGAATAAGTATCCTAATTGTGTATGTTTCTCAGGACATAGCCACACATCTTTGACAGATGAGCGCTCCATTTGGCAGGGTGCATTTACCAGTATAGGTACGGCGTCATTGAGCTATATCAGCTTGTGGAGCGGCAGAGAAAATAGTTCAGAGCCGTGGACGACTCAGATGAGCCGCATCGGTACGAGAGATGGCAAGCAGGGGCAGATTATGAGTGTATATGATGACTGCATTGCGCTGGAGCGACGTGAATTTGTTTATGACCAGCCTCTTGGCGATAATTGGATTATTCCTCTTCCGTTGAACAGGCAGGATAGGCCTTTTGCGTTCGAGACTCGTAGGAAGAATGCCAAAGTGCCACAGTTTGCCCCGGAAGACAAGGTACGGATTACCCGTGCATGGGGCAAGGATGTGAAAGGAAAGGAGCAGGACCAGCTGACACTGCATTTCCCTTCGGTGTTGCGGAAAACTCATGGCGTACGCGCTTTTGACTACGAGGTCCAGGCTGAGATAGAGGAGTATGATACGGTTAAAATTGTTGGAACAAAACGTGTTTACAGCAAGGGCTATTTTCTGGGAGAGGCTCAGGACGGCAGAGAGGTAACATGTGTGTTCAGTCTATCGGAGTTGCCTGAGAATCGCAAGGTGCGTTTCTATGTCCGTCCTATGGAGAGTTTCGGCAAAAAAGGCGAAGCGATTGTTACAGACTGGATGGTACCTGCAGAGAAGGAGCGGATATAATTATAGGTTTGAGAGAATATGAGAAGATATTGTTATGTCTTTCTAGCAATTCTGTTTGCCATATCTCTGCCACTCACGGCAAAGAAACATCTGGTAATAGGATTCGGCGAGGTGTGTTCTTCAGGAAAAGTTTCTGTGAATCGCTCCTATGTCAATGCCGCATTGAATGCAGGCCATGTCCCTGAAATAATCCCGATGACAAGTGATGCAAGACTGTTAAAGAGATATGTGAAGAATGTTGATGTGGTTTTCCTTACGGGAGGCGAAGATGTTAACCCTGCGTATTACGGGGCGAAGCCTTCACCTTATCTTGGAGAGGTAGTAGGAAGACGTGACACTTTTGAGATGGCTTTACTCAAGGAGGCTGTAGCACAGAAGAAACCAATTTTCGGCACTTGCCGGGGACTTCAGATTATAAATATTTTCTTCGGAGGGACACTTTATCAGGACATCCCGTCGGAATATCCCAATGCCCTGTCCCATCGTGAAAGCGCCCGTTTTAATGAGAAAGTCCATGAGATAAACATAGAGGAGGATTCCCGTCTGTATAAAATTTTAGGAATGAAGACTATAGGAGTTAACACCTCTCATCATCAAGCAATTAAGGACTTGGCTCCAGGCTTGCGTGTTTCGGCTCGTACGTCCGACGGAATCATTGAGGCCATAGAGGGCGACACCTATCCAGTGGCTGCCGTACAATTTCATCCTGAAGGACTTGTGGATAATGCTGCCCCGGAATTCAAGAAAATGTATGTTTCCCTGATGAAACTCATTAAGAACAAAAAGTAAATATGGGAAGGATCCTGGCTGGGATATTGCTGGTCTTTGTACTGGTTCCTGCACAGAAGGGACTAGCCATGTCTTTTGACATGAAAGCGGCAAAGAAGATGTATCGTCATGCTATGATGGATGTTTTTGCAAAAAATACCATGAAGACGCCGAGATTCAGTGCACACAGGGGTAGTCAGGCTTATGGCCCAGAGAATACAATTGTCTCTTTTGAGGCTGCGGGCAGAAATGGTGTCTGGGCAATTGAAACGGACTTCCGAATGACAAAAGACGGAGAGATAGTTTGTATCCATGATAAGACATTGGATCGAACGACAAATGGTTCAGGCAATGTCTCGGATTACACTCTTGCAGAGTTGCGTCAGTTTAAGGTGCAAGAGGTGAATTCAACGGTTATATCCAACAAGACATACAACTACGGCAATTTTTCGCATGAGGAGTTGCGTATTCCGACGATAGATGAATATCTTGATATCTGTGTGAAATATCACTGTGTGCCTTTCATAGAGCTTAAGGAGGACGGAGGTGTCATTGCCAAGGTAATTGCAGCAGTAAAACGTCATGGATTAGAAGGGAGCTGCATATACAGTTCTTCGCAAATGGCGTTGTTGAAGGAGGTGCGCCGACAGGGCTGTCTGGAAGTGGTGCATCTAATTTCTGCCCAAAGTAGCGATATAATGGCTATGTTGGAATTGGGGAATGCCTCAATGGCGTTCAATATTAAAGACTTTTCCATGAGTATCAAGGATAAATATAGGTTTGGGCGTAAGAATCCTGCAACACCTCGGGATTTGGTCAAGATGATTCATAAGTTAGGCATACTGGTTTGTTTCAGGGCTATTGATACTCTTGAGAATGTGCGTAATGCTGTTGACGTAAAATTAGATTATTTGCCTACAAATACCATGTGGCCAGCTTTGGTGAGAAAATGATTGACAGGGAACTACAACAATATGTTGAGAAGGAGATACTGCCTCTTTATGACACTTTTGATGCTGCTCATAAAAAGGAACATGCTAAAGAAGTGATTAAGCAAAGTCTTGAATTGGCACGATACTATGATGTGGATGAGAATATAGTATATGCTGTTGCGGCATACCACGACACGGGGTTAGTCGAAGGCCGTGAGACTCACCATAAGGTTTCCGCCAGGATTATCCGTGCCGACAAAAAACTGGAAAAATGGTTCTCGCCTGAGCAGATAAATATCATTGCAGATGCTGCTGAAGATCATCGTGCATCGTCAAAAAATGAACCGCGTACTATTTATGGAAAAATTGTCGCTGAAGCTGACCGGTTCATATGTTCCGAGATAATTATAAAGCGCACAATACAATACGGGTTGTCTCATTATCCTGAATTAGATAAGGAGAGTAATTACCAACGTACCATTGAACACATAAAGGAAAAATATGCTGAAGGGGGGTATATGAAACTTTGGATACCGGAGTCATCTAATCGGCAACGGTTAGAGCAGTTAAGAGAGTTGTTCAAGAATAGGGTGCTTTTCCGTCAGGTTTTTGACCGCATATACGATGAATTAGTGTAAAGATATCTTGGTGTACGGTAATTTTTCCAGAACGACATATTGTGCTCTCTTCAGATTTTCCAGAATGATTGACCCTTAAATCCTTATTTATGCAGTGCGCTTACCCGAGCAGCAAATGAGGAAGCTGCAAATACCGCCGAGAGGTGTCCACCATGGCCAAGCCAAAAGCATACGCTCACCAAAGAGATGCTCAGTGACAGGTCCAAGAACGTAAGGCTGCACAAGAAGCACAACAATGACGCCAACAATCAATGCTGATATTACACTGGTTGTGTTGCCTCTGTTAGTAAATAAAGCACAGAGGAATACACCGAGCATGCCGGCATAGGAGAAACTCATGACGCCTGTGGCAAAATCAACCAGATTAAGTCCGCTCTTCTCTTGCATAATGGCAGTAAAAATGGCAAAAGCGGTAAGAATACTTCCCATTAAGGCTGCCATCCTTTTGGATGAGGAAATCTGTTGGTTGTTTGTTGTTATTTCCTTTTTCAGTTTCTGCCGCAGAGGCAGGTAGATATCGGCGACAAAACTACTGGCCATGGCGTTGATGGCGGAGTTGAAACTTGAGAGCGCAGCAGCAAGTAACCCCACAATCATTAATCCGCGCAATCCTGTGGGAATGACGTTGCAGATATATTGGGGGAAGATATCGCGTGCATCTTGCTTATATTGTGTGATAGCGGAATAATCAAGTGCCGTGGAATACTTAACAAAGAAAAGTAAGCCTATAGACAAGAAAATCAAGACAATAGGGAGACTGATGATTTGGGAGAATACCAGTGAAGTGCCAGCTTTGCGCACAGATTTGCATGTGAGTTGACGCTGAACAAATTCGTGGTCGGTGGAGAATTGGGCAACTTTGAAAATTGTGCAGCCGATGAGGGCGCCCACAAGGTTGTAGGGGATATCGAAACTAAATGAAGAGTCAATAACTTGTAATTTGTTTCCTGACACCCACCCGGCAGTAGCGGTTTTGACTTCACCATTGGTGAGGTGATGCCAAATGTCAGAAAAACTCAAGTCGAGCGACATCTGACAATACAAAAAGATTAAAGCAGCCAATCCTGAGCCAACGACAAGGAGTATCTGTATTGTGTCAATGTAAATGAGTCCTTTGATGCCACCAGCCATGGTGTATATGGTACTGATAACACCGAGAATTATGATTGAATACATCAGACAATCAAACTGGATGCTGCCATAAAGAATTACAGAAACAGCTATTGCTGCGATAAAGAGGCGGGAACCACTGGTAAATAGTTGTCCAAGCAAGAATACAACACTTGAAGAACGATGGGCTGTATTGCCAAGTCTGTCGCCAATGAAACCATATATAGTTATGGTTTTAGCATTGTAGAGTTTAGGAAGTATCAGAGACGCGACAATGAGGCCGCCGAAAACGGCACCAATACACAACATAAGGTAAGTCAGATTGGTATTGAAACCTAATTCTGGAGAACCCACAAATGTGCCAGCGCTAATAGATGTTCCTGTCGCAGCAAGAGTAACCAGCCATGCGGGGATGGAGCGACCGCCAAGAAAATAATCCTCTATGTTTTTGTTGCGGTGAGAAAAGAAAAAACCGATGGAGATTAACGCTCCGATAAAGAGAACAATGATGCCCCAATCTATGATACTCATGGCGTGTCGGTTAAGTGTTGTTATCTGTCTTCTGCCTGATGACCAGTGCGGTCAACCTGATGATAGAATTGGGTGTAAGGTACGTCTGTGCGGCCTGCACCTTTTTTCATGAGGGCTACAAGGTCATCAAAGTGGGTTTTGTAGATGTCGCGTGGCATCAATTTTTTACTGACGCAGACATTGGCAGCTAAGCCTACAACTTCGCCCATCATGGCACAGGTACGCATAACGCGTACTGAACCCAGTGCGACGTGAGTTACGGAGATGTCGCGTCCAGCCATGAACATGTTGTCAACGTCTCTGGCATAGAGGCAGCGATAAGGTATGGCGTACGGGTCAATAGGAACCAGTTTGCCATAACTCATCCATTCCTCGCCAGGGTAGTCTGCGGAGTTTTTCTCCATGGGGTAGTGCTGGTCGATGCGCCATGTCGTAGTGCAAGTACCATCCTCATGAGGGATGGGGCGGGTAAGGTCTTGTTCTCGTAGAATGTAATCTCCCACGATGCGACGGCTTTCACGCTTTCCTGACACATGGCTTACCCATGTGAGGTGGGTACATTCCCAATCCTCTTTCTTGGCGAGACGATTCTTGCAGTAGGAAAAAGTGGAGTAGGCTACATACATTCCATAGTCGCGTATCTTTTCTGCATCGGCTATCTGGTCATCTCTCATACCTACTTCCCAATACCAGTTGGCACGGTGTACTGGTTCAATGGTGTCTTCGTCAAGACGCAGCCCCCAGTCTAAAGAGTCGGGAAAGGAGCATGGTGTATTCCAGTCTTCACAGTACCATTCCACTGAAACGCCCATGGTGTAGTCGTCGGCCTTTTCGGGAGCCAAGGATTCACCAAATTGGCTTTTTGCCTCGCGTCCCATCATTGTCTCGGCTCCTGCCATAACGGCTAGGTGAGCATCTCCTGTACAATCGGAGAAAACATATCCGCTGACCTTGATGCGATTCTGGCGGGTTGCTTCAACAGCAGTGACAGACTTTATTTTCTTTCCTTCCATTTCAACGCCATCTACGGTATAACCAGTGAACAGGGAGATATTCTTTTCTGCAAGAATGACATCCATTTTCTTCCAGTCTTGGTAATGGTGAGCGCCACGGGCATTACCAATTCGGTCGGGACCAATCTCGTTAAGGATATATCCCAAAGACGGATAGGGGGCCATGTTGATTTGACCACCGAGTCCTACACGCACTTCTGAAGAATTGTTGCCGCCAAGGATGTAGCGGTCTTGGATAAGAGCTACCTTGCTGCCGAAACGTGCGGCGGCAATGGCAGCGCAAAGGCCCGACATGCCAGCACCAACGATAACGAAATCAAAAATGCCTTTGTCTTCGACAGGTTCAGGCAAAAGAGCCTGGCGCAATACCTTGTACTCTTCAATACTGTCACCTGGAGCGATATCAGCTTTGGTGAGGATGATGGCGTCACAACGTCCGTCAAGCCCCATCAGGTCATGTAGGGCAAGAGTGTGCTTTCCTTTTTTTAAATTATATGTGCCGCCTTTTTGCCAATACCATTGTGCCCTCTCCCGACGAGTGCTGCCAACTTTGCCTGTGCCGAATTCTGCCTTATCGGCCTCTCCATCAACCAATACTTGAAAAATACCAGGAGTCTTACCATCTGACCAGAATGCAGTCCAGTTCTTTGTGCGGACATATAGGGCGTAGTTGCCGTCCTGAGGAATCTCTATTGTTGTGGTGGCATCTTTCTCCAGAGGAGTGCCAATGCCGTGGGCAAGCAGGTAGCTGGAGCCCATTTGTAAAACGAATTGTTGTTCAACTGTCCAATCACCCAAGTTGTCAAAACGGGTGGCGAGGGTCATGACGGTATCTGATGATGAAAAAGAGGCCATGATGAGGAGTGTTATTGATTCAAATATGCTGTTATGTTGTTTTCCAGACGCTGGGCGAGGCCTGCTGTGTCTTCTTTGACAAATGTTTCACCAGTGATATGCTCATAGAGTTCAATATATCTGTCACTGATACTTTGTACTATCTGGGGTGTCATCTCTGGTACTTTCTGTCCCTCTTTCCCCTGGAAACCGTTGCTCATCAGCCATTCTCTCACAAATTCTTTGGATAGTTGGCGTTGAGGCTCGCCTGTTTCAAATTTTTCCTTGAAACCATCGCTGTAGAAGTAGCGGCTGGAATCGGGGGTGTGAATCTCGTCCATAAGATAAATCTGACCGTTGGCCTTGCCAAATTCGTACTTGGTATCCACCAGAATCAGACCACGCTTTGCAGCTATTTCTGTACCCCTTTCAAAAAGAGCCATGGTGTATTTCTCGATTATACTATATTCCTCAGGTGTAGCCAGCCCCCGGGCAAGGATTTCTTCCTTGGAGATGTCTGCATCGTGTTCACCATACTCAGCTTTGGTGGTGGGAGTGATGATGGGCTGGTCAAATTTCTGGTTTTCTCTCATGCCTTCGGGCAGGGTAATGCCGCAAATCTGACGTGCTCCGTTCTTATAGGCCCGCCACGCACTGCCACAGAGATAGCCGCGCACAATCATCTCCAAGGGAAAACCAGAGCACATAATGCCAGCGGTGACCATAGGGTCGGGAGTGGCAGTTTTCCAATTGGGACAGATGTCGGCTGTGGCATCAAGAAATTTGGCGGCAATCTGGTTGAGAACTTGCCCCTTGTAAGGTATGCCCTCTGGGAGGATAACATCAAAAGCTGATATCCGGTCGGTGGCTACCATGACGAGTTGTTCGTCATTGATGTTATAGACATCGCGTACCTTTCCATGGTAAACGCTCTTTTGATTCCTGAAGTGGAAATCTGTATGAACTAATGCTTTGCTCATTGTTGTAATGGTATATGATTGTTAAAATGTATTTTTATTATAGTGTTATCAGTATTTTTTTTCAGTTCAGTCTCTATCCTCAAAGTTATTATCTGTACTGATTTTCTCGTATGCTTCGACAATATGTGTCACAAGTTTGTGCCGCACAATGTCATGTTTGCCAAATTCAATGAAGGCGATGTCCTTGAGGTTCCTGAGAATGGTCATAGCCTCTATAAGGCCTGAACGTTGTGAATGGGGAAGGTCTATCTGGGTGCAGTCACCGGTGATAATCATTTTGGTGTTGTTACCCATGCGAGTGAGGAACATCTTTAGTTGGCTTGACGTGGTGTTTTGAGCCTCGTCAAGGATTACTACAGCATCATTGAGGGTCCTTCCTCGCATGAAGGCGAGAGGGGCTATCTGAATAATATTCTGGTCAATGAGTTCCTGAAGTTTAGTGTAGGGTAGCATTTCCTCCAATGCATCGTAGAGAGGTTGCAGATAGGGGTCAATCTTGTCTCTCATGTCTCCGGGAAGGAATCCGAGTTTTTCACCCGCTTCCACTGCAGGGCGTGAGAGGATGATTCTCCTTATTTTCTTTTTCTTAAGGGCATTGACAGCAAGTGCAATGGAGAGAAATGTCTTGCCGGTACCTGCAGGTCCTGTGGCAAAAATCATGTCGTGGGTATTAAAGGCGTCTGCCAGTCTCTGCTGATTCTCATTGCGGGGATATATGGGTTTGCCTGTGATATTGAAAACGATGGCTCCGTTCCGGACACTCACGTCTTCTGTCTTTGTGCCGTTAACAATCTCAAGAATATCTTCCTCTGATAATCTGTTGAAAGTGGCACAGTGCTTAATCATCTTGTTCAGTTTCTCCTCAAAGAGAGAGATGGTATCCTCTTCGCCTTGTACAAGCATGACGTTGTCGCGTGCTACCATGCGCAATTTCGGGAAGAGCGATTTAAGCATGCGCAGGTTGCAGTTTTGTACACCGTAAAACAGAATAGGGTCCGTTTCATCCAAGATGAGATGCTTCTCTATCATAAACTTCTTCTTGTACTGCAAAATTACGATTAAGAGAGTGAAGAACAAAAGAACTCGTTCTTTTTTTCTGCCGAGCATGAGGAATTTATCCAAAAATACGATTAAGAGAGTGAAGAACAAAAGAACTGTTCTTTTTTTCTGCCGAGCGTGAGAAAATGGCGATTACGAGGCCTGACGTCTCAAATATTTATCCAAAAATGCTTGTTGCCAGACAGGTGAAAAAGTTTTTTTGCGTATTTTTGTGTTTTGAAATAGCGTAGAATGAAGATAAAAATTCAATATGGGAAAAAAGAGTTTGTCAAAACTTTTGCTGGTATTGTGCTGGTATTGTTTATAATTAGAATCTTTTTCCCCTCTGTGATAAACCCTCTTACTAAGGTGGAGCCTGCGAAGCCAGTTCCGTCTGATCATGGTGACCAGATAATGGCTCATGTCATCAAGGCCGATTCTTTGTTAGAGGGAAGACATGTTCTTCCTCATGACTTGAAGGTGACCCCTACGAAGGAAGTTCATCGCATTTGGAGTGTCAGCAGCTATGACAAGGCTTTTCCTGATATGAACGATGTACAGTTGGCTACTGCCGAGAAGATAGGCATACCACCATTGCAGAACCGCGCTGAGGCAGAGAATTCATGTGGAGAGCATTTGGTATATGTTGGGATAAGTCCATACTACTTGGTAAAGCGGCTCAATAACTCCATTTCTTATCTTGTTCCGCGTGCCCAGCTGCTATTAAATCACATTGGGCGTACATTCATTGATTCTCTGATGGTGAAAAAAATACGTCCCAGCAAAATTATTGTGACGTCACTGACTCGTACCGAGGAGGATGTCAGACGCCTGCAACGCTATAATCCCAACGCAACCGACAAGAGCTGCCATTTCCGAGGTACTACCTTTGATATCAGTTACAGCAAGTATGCAGCCATCAACGACCCTGACAGTGCTGCCTTTCCTCAGGTGCGTGATGACTCCCTGAAATGGGTTCTGAGTGAAGTGCTTCGCGATCAACGTAATTTGGGTTTGTGTTATGTCAAATATGAGAAAAAGCAGGGATGCTTTCATATCACTGTCAGATAATTGCTATTATTCTCCCCAACTATGCGTTACTTTATTTTTCTGGCTTACGACGGAACTGAGTATCACGGCTGGCAGTATCAACCTAATGCGATGAGTGTGCAACAGAGATTGCAGGAAGCTCTCTCTGTTCTTCTGGATGGCGATGTTTCCTGTGTTGGCGCCGGGCGTACTGATACAGGGGTTCATGCTCGTATGATGGTGGCTCATTTTGACACAGATGAGGCGGTAGATACCGACAGGTTGGTTTTCAAACTGAATGGTCTCCTTCCTTCCGATATCTCCGTATACAGGGTGGTTCCTGTTCTGGCTGATGCTCATGCTCGTTTTAGTGCCCTTTCGCGTAGGTATCGTTATTATATATCCTTGCGAAAAGACCCGTTTAACGTGCGATATGTGGCGCGCATGTATTATACTTTGGATTTTGATGTTATGAACCGTGCGGCTGCTTTATTGTTGAGGTATGATGATTTTGGAAGTTTTTGCAAGGCTCACTCAGACAACAAGACAAATATCTGCCACGTTACTCAGGCTATATGGATGAGACAGGATGAGGACGTGTATTGTTTTGAGATTACGGCCGACCGTTTTCTTCGCAATATGGTTAGGGCCATCGTCGGTACTCTGCTTGATGTGGGGCGCGGTAAGATAACATTGGGGCAGTTTGAAGAAGTGATTCAAAGTGGTGACCGATGTGTAGCTGGTGACAGTGTTCCTGCCCAGGGACTGTTTTTAGAGGAAATATCATATCCCCAAGACATCTTCATATAGTCATTGTCTGTACTTGGCTGAAGGTTAACGTGAGTTTGATATAAGGATTTCTCATCTCAATCCTCCCTGAGGAGAGGGGTTGGGAAGAGGCTTAGTTTGCTCAGGGTGAAGCCCTGCGACATCAAATACTACGACCTTCAGGGCCACCTGGAGGCCAGGCTCATTAGCCCCATTAGCCCCATCAATCCCCATTGGCCTCATCCCCCAATTTCCCCCGCCTGAGATTTTGTCCATTTTGGGACAAAGGCAAATCTTGGGACAGGCCAAATGACTTTAAAATGACAGGCGAA
>ONKB01000002.1 GCA_900318305.1 uncultured Prevotellaceae bacterium
ATTGAGCTACACGCCATTTGATAGTGTTTTGTTATGTCTTTACTTATGCGTCTCATTTGACCTCCTCGAAGTCGGCGTCCTGGATGGTGTCATCGCTGTTGCCGCCTTGGGATTGCTGACCGCCTGTCTGCTGTTCGCCCTGGAAGCCGGCTCCGGCACCTGGCTGAGCACCTGCCTGACTATACATCTGTGCGCTGGCAGCCTGCATCACTTGGTTAAGTTCATTTGTGGCAGCATCGATACCTGCAATGTCCTGTGCGGTATGTGCACTCTTGAGTTTGCCTAACGCTGCCTCTATAGCAGGCTTCTGGTCAGCAGGAATCTTATCGCCATTCTCCTTAAGGAAGTTTTCTGTCTGGAAAATCATAGAGTCGGCCTGATTGAGCTTGTCTATCTTCTCGCGTTCCTTCTTGTCGGCCTCAGCATTAGCCTGTGCCTCTGCTTTCATGCGGTCAATCTCTTCCTTGGACAGACCTGATGATGCCTCGATGCGGATAGCCTGTTCTTTTCCAGTGGCCTTATCCTTGGCGGATACCTTGAGAATACCATTGGCGTCAATATCGAAGCTAACTTCTATCTGTGGGATGCCACGGCGTGCAGGAGCGATGCCGGTCAGGTTGAAACGACCTATGCTCTTATTCTGGGCAGCCATTGGGCGTTCACCCTGAAGCACATGGATTGTCACCTCTGTCTGATTGTCGGCTGCTGTAGAGAATGTCTCGCTCTTTTTGCAGGGGATAGTGGTGTTTGCTTCAATCAGCTTGGTCATGACACCGCCTAAGGTCTCAATACCGAGTGACAATGGTGTTACGTCCAGCAATACGATGTCACCCACACCGCTTTCCTTGTTCAATATGGCACCCTGGATACTTGCGCCTACAGCTACAACCTCGTCTGGGTTAACACCTTTTGAAGGTGCTTTGCCAAAGTAGTTCTCTACCAATGCCTGAACAGCAGGTATACGGCTGGAACCGCCTACGAGGATAACCTCGTCGATGTCGGCAGGTGTTAATTTGGCATCGGCTATAGCTTTCTGGCAAGGCTCAAGACAATCTTGAATCAGATTGTGAGCAAGCTGCTCAAACTTGGCGCGTGTCAGGGTCTTTACAAGGTGCTTTGGAACACCACCTACTGGCATGATGTATGGCAGGTTGATTTCTGTTGTCGTAGAGCTGGAGAGTTCTATCTTGGCCTTTTCGGCAGCTTCTTTCAGACGTTGCATTGCCATCGGGTCCTGACTGAGGTCGGCGCCTTCGTCGTTTTTGAATTCCTCAACCAGCCAGTTGATGATAACATGATCGAAGTCATCACCGCCGAGATGGGTATTTCCGTTTGTGGAGAGCACTTCAAACACGCCACCGCCGAATTCAAGAATGGAGATATCAAATGTACCGCCACCAAGGTCAAATACGGCAATCTTCATGTCCTTGTTGCTCTTGTCCAGACCATATGCTAGGGCAGCTGCTGTAGGCTCGTTGACTATACGCTGCACATTAAGACCAGCTATGACACCGGCTTCTTTGGTTGCCTGGCGTTGTGAATCGCTGAAATATGCCGGAACGGTAATAACGGCATCCTTGATTTCTTCACCGAGATAGTCCTCTGCGGTCTTTTTCATCTTCTGCAAGATGATGGCTGAGATTTCCTGGGGTGTATATTGACGTCCGTCAATATCTACACGAGCGGTATTGTTCTCACCTTTGACAACGCTGTAGGGGACACGTTCAATTTCTTTTTGAACCATATCATAAGGTTCACCCATGAAACGCTTTATACTGTAGATTGTACGTTTGGGGTTTGTTATAGCCTGACGTTTGGCAGGGTCGCCCACCTTGCGTTCGCCACCTTCAACAAAAGCGACTACTGACGGAGTGGTGCGTTTACCTTCGCTGTTGGCTATTACGACAGGTTCGTTACCTTCAAATACAGATACACAAGAGTTTGTAGTACCTAAATCGATTCCAATAATCTTTCCCATAATTCTATTTTGTTTTTATTATTATCGTTGTTAACATGATTAAGTTCACAATTGTTATTTACAAGGAGTGTGCCAAACTCGTTGTTGCAGAACAAAAAGTGTCTGTTTGCCATTGTTTTTCTCAAAAAAGCAATTAATAAGATGTATTATTTGTTATTGTTTTAGTCAAAAAGCTGGGTATGCAATAAAAATTCTTGCAGAAAAAAGCGCGTTATTTATTTATTTATATTCATTTATTTTTGCAAAATAAAAGTTTTAGAATATGCGTAAATATCTCAAGAAGGGCGTTGCCGCTGCCCTTGTTTGCGGCATAATGATACTGGGTTCTTGCTCCAGTGACAGCTCTGAGTCTCAGCAACCAGGTACTTTGACCATTGAGACGACAGACATGACACTTACTGTTGGCGACACCGAAACGCGTGTGGCTACTACAAACTCTAATGCCACTGTGGCATATGCTTCCTCGGATATCTCTATTGCTACCGTTGACAATACCGGCAAAGTTACTGCCGTAGCTGCAGGTCAGGCTATAATTACAGCCTCTGTTGCCGAGACGAGTCGTTTTACTGCTGCTGAAGCGCAGTATAAGGTAGTTGTTAAACCTCAGCCTGTGGCACTCATTAATGTGACGAACGACAACCTTGGCTGGGTCATTGACTCTCTTGGATTAGCTTATCCTCCTGGTACAGATGGTATCGTAGGTCGTGCCATGATCGCCTATGTTGAATCGCCTGGAACAGGTCTCGCTCTTTCTTTGAAAGATGCCCCCAAGAATACTCCATCAGTAGATCATGAATGGGTTTTGGCGCATGATATCGTAGCTGATGGTAACTGGAGAATGCCAGAGATGAATGAATTTAAGAGAATCTTTGCAGCCTTTGGCGGTACTGAATACTCCGAAGAAGAATTAGTGGATAGCAAGGAATTTGATTGTGGCACTTTACGCTCTAAGCTTCTTGCTGCTGGCGGTGATGCTATGTCAGGTGCGTATTGGACTTCGACATATCGGGTGTGGAACGGTTCTTATACTTGGAAATGGTACTGCCATTTTTATTCGGAACTAGGCAGAGAAAACGGATCCATTATTCATTGGACTGAAACGAACCGTACTCATGGAATACGTCCTGTCTACTATTTCTATGTTCCCGAACGATAATCAAATAGACTTAACAACTTGCTGATTATTCATTGGCAAGTTGTTTTGTTTATTCCCCAGATTTGGTTACTGTTTGTCAACATATTGTGGAATGCGTTGCATTTGCGATGTATTCCACAATATTTATATAGCCGTCTTTACAGGAGCTGCCCAGAATATGTCGGCATTAGTTGTGACCATGTCTCCTTCTTCAATATCGAATCCTTCAAAGCCTGACGGAACAAGATAGATTTTCCGTCCAATTTCTCGTCCTCTATTCACGGCGTCTTCCTGGAAGTAGGATAGCGTCTCCCAGCAACTGAACCAATAGGTGTTCTTTGCCATATATGAGTAGTGGTCGTTTACCTTTGTGCTGGCCTTCTTGAAGTGGGGATGATACTGCATCTTCTCTCCGGAAATATAATGCTCCCTGATTTCCTTGAGTGAAAGCGGAGTGCCATCCATGTCGGAGGCGTAGTTTCCATCCATATCTGTATCTATCATCGCCCACTTGCCCAGTTCCGGAAGCCATACTTCGTTCATGACGTGGCAGTCTGTGTCATTCTCATCTCCTGGAAGGCAGGTGACGTACCGGGCATCCAGACCAGCGGCGAGCATCAGCTCAAAAGTAAGAATAGCATGCAGACGGCAGTTGAATGCCGGAGCCACGTTCTTGGTGTATTCCCAGAGGCCGATGGCATTGCGGTGCTCAGGCTCTATTTCCTGATTGTCGTGCGGGATGTTGGAGGCGACGAATTGGCAGATGGCGAGCGCCTTGGTCCAGGTGTCCGCATCAGCATCGTACAACTGATCCAACTGGAAATAGTCCCGGATTTCTTTTGCCCGGACCGAATCCTGGAGAATTTTCATCTCAAAGGCAATGGTGTCCTTCTCAAAAGGTCCGGACTTGCGAAGCAGGTCTACAAACTCATCGAATCTTGCCTCGTATGACGGTTGGATGGAAAGATTGAATTTCCCAAACGTCAGACGAAGATATAGAAAATATGTCACAAACAGAATCCCGATTACGGCAAAGATGCCCCAAATAACTTTCAGAAACTTTTTCATACACTAACGAAATGCAAATCCCTATTTATCGAACGCAAAGATACTACTTTATTTTGGTTGCCATGAATACACAATTGCTACTGATAAGCGATATATGCCCGATAATAGATTTTGTCCAGATAAATACACCCGGAAATGGCTGCATTTTCTTGTACTTCATAGTATGGATACCCATAATTGTGCTAACTTTGCAGTTGAAATCCATTTGATATAAATATGAATAGAGTTATTGTTACAGTTGTCGGAAAGGACACTGTCGGAATTATGGCTGCTGTGTGTACTTATATGGCAGGTAAAGGTATAAACATATTGGATATATCCCAGACAATAGTTCAGGAGTACTTCAACATGATGATGATTACTGATATTAAGGCATGTACTGTGCCGTTTGATGTCATGTCGGCGGATCTCCAGAAAATAGGAGAGGAGATAGGCGTTCAGGTGAAATGCCAGCGTGAGGACATATTTGATAAGATGCATCGTATATGATTAATATAAGTGAAGTGCTCGAGACCAATAAGATGATCGAGCAAGAAAATCTTGATGTCAGGACGATAACGATGGGTATCAGTCTTCTTGACTGTGCTTCGGAAAATTTGTCACAGACTTGCCAGAATATCTATAATAAAATCACAACCCTGGCCAGAGACCTGGTCACTACCGGTGAGCAGATTAGCCGTGAATTTGGTGTGCCTATCGTCAACAAGCGCATATCGATTACTCCGTTGGCTATCGTAGGCAGTTCCTGCTGCAAATCCACAAAGGATTACGTGGAATTAGCCAAGACGCTGGATAAGGCTGCCCGTGTTGTAGGTGTGAACTTTATTGGAGGTTTCAGCGCTGTAGTCAGCAAGGGTATGACGAGCAGCGACGAGCTGCTTATCCGTTCAATTCCGGAGGCAATGGCTTGCACTGAGCGTTTGTGTAGTTCTGTCAATGTGGGTAGCACGAAAACCGGTATCAATATGGATGCTGTGCGCCTGATGGGTGATGTCATTCTTGAGACAGCTGAAATGACGAAGGAATATGATTCTCTGGGCTGTGCCAAATTAGTGGTGTTGTGTAATGCCCCTGATGATAATCCTTTTATGGCAGGTGCTTTCCATGGTGTAAGTGAGACCGATGCTATCATCAATGTAGGTGTCTCAGGACCTGGCGTGGTTAAGTATGTGTTAGAGCATTTGCCAGAGAATACCGATTTTGAAGTATTATGTGAGACCATCAAGAAGACGGCATTCAAGATAACACGCGTTGGTCAGCTTGTGGCTCAGGAGGCAAGCCGCCGTTTGAATGTTCCTTTCGGAATTATTGACTTGTCATTGGCACCGACACCTGCTATCGGGGACTCTGTGGCTGATATACTGAAGTGTATTGGTCTGGAACAGGCAGGAGCCCCCGGTACTACAGCAGCATTGGCCTTGTTGAATGATCAGGTGAAGAAAGGAGGAGTAATGGCATCCAGCTATGTGGGCGGTTTAAGTGGTGCTTTTATTCCCGTCAGCGAGGATCAGGGTATGATAGACGCAGTCAATGCAGGCGCCCTGACCATAGAGAAACTTGAGGCGATGACCTGTGTATGTTCCGTTGGACTTGATATGATTGCAATTCCTGGCGACACCAAGGCAACGACCATTAGTGGCATCATTGCTGACGAGGCGGCCATAGGCATGGTTAATCAGAAAACTACGGCTGTGCGCATCATTCCTGTTATCGGAAAGAAAGTCGGTGACATTGTTGAATTTGGCGGTCTGCTGGGATATGCTCCGATAATGCCTGTCAATACATTCGACTGTTCTGTCTTTGTAAACCGAAAGGGACGCATACCTGCGCCGATTCATTCCTTTAAAAACTAAATTAAATGTAGAAAAAATACGGGGTGAGTTATTTACCACCCCGTATTTTTCCATCCTGCCACCTTATACCATTGGGTATTCTTAAATAGTTTGTTTAAGTTGCCGTAATATTGGTATTGATTATAAATGTTTTGTGGGAAGAACATTGACATGCCGCAAACCGATGATTTGTCAACATTATTATAATATACATTGAAACCAGAGGTGTAGTATAGAAACCTGTCAGATGTTCTGGTATAAATGACACATTTGTCCAGAACCTTTTTCCATTCCAGATAATTCTCCTCGGTCAAAAGTTTCTTCATTGCAGAGGAAATGTCGTGAAAATAGGGATATGATGTATGCTCAAAAGAAATATATCTTTGAACACCAGTCAAATCAGGATATTCGCCGTCATGGATAGCTGTGCTCAGGTAAGCTGCCGTAGCATCAGCCAGGTTCTGCAGTTCGGATGTCTTGACTGCTGATATCACACAGCCCTGTCCCTGATACAAATCGCGCGTCTCGGGATTCTCCATGACATCGTAATAGAAATGGTCAATAATTTTTTTGATACTGTCGTCGGTAAATGGGTATGAGAAAAGTGCATGAGGAATCATATCCTCATAGTACATTCCGTAACCTGATGTGGTGGTTGGGTTGCCAATGATATAGTCTGTAGCATTGCGCAGGTCGTAAGCCACTTCAACGCATTGCATCAGACAGGCATCAAAGAATATGTAGGTGGGATGTATCTTGCTGTTTTCTATGGCCCACGCCAAAGCTGTTGTTTCCATCTGTTGCCCGATGTTTCCTTGTGCATCTAAATCAGAAGCCATCCTGCCATCTGCCCCCACGTCAAGACCGAATCCGTTCAGCTTGCGACTTGAAGTCCTCCGTCCTTCCTTGCTGAAACTGATTATATCGGGCAACCAGCCCATACCATGAGACCAAAGCACCAGTCCGTAGCTGTCAGAGGGGTATTTCGTGCCAATGAAATCAAGAACTTCTTTCAAGGTAGTTGAATCGGATGAGTTAGCATCGTAGTTGTATGTCTTTATCTTCTGTAATGAAGCCCTATTGTCTGAACGGATATAATATCGGTATATTCTGGGGTTTTTGTCGTCGTCAAGATAGAATATCAGATTGTCGTTGGGATTCTTCATTTTCAGAACACCATTGACTATTTCTGCTGAGTCCATTTGGGCGGCATTTTGTGCGCCTAAGCTGTTTTGTGCAGAGAAATATAAAATTGTTGTGTGACGATAATGACTCTTCTCCCCAGAGCTGTTGCTGTCATCTTTGCAAGAGGAAAAAAGAATTAACGCTATAATTATATATAGATGGAATTTCATTTCAATACTTTCTGCAAAGGTACAATAAAAAGGACTTAAAAACTTTGATTACAGCTTATTTTTTGATGAAGGTGATGATATCAGGCTTTTGATTCTAATAACAAAAACATGATTTCTGCTGAAATTATAAGCATAAGTAGCGCTATTCTGCTTTTCGCCAATTTTTACCCACGCAGAATGTAAAATCTGCAAATATAAGTAACTGATAATCAGTGCTTATGCCTCCAATTGCAGGGAACAGATACTATGCCGAGGGACGGAGGAGGGACGTAAAATATACAAAAATCTGCAAATGAAGCTGCCGTCAAAAAAAGAAAAAGCAA
>ONKB01000001.1 GCA_900318305.1 uncultured Prevotellaceae bacterium
AGTCGTAGTTATATTTAAATATGTTAGAAGTAAAGAATATTACGAAAGCTTTTGGTTCCCTTCAAGTGTTAAAGGGGATAGATTTACATATTGGCAAACAAGAAATTGTGAGTATTGTTGGCCCAAGTGGTGCAGGAAAAACTACTTTGTTGCAGATAATCGGAACTTTGGATAAACCTGATAGCGGCTCTGTGTTGTTTGATGGGAAGGATGTTTTTTCCTTAAAAGAAAATGCATTGGCCCGTTTCAGAAACAGGGAAATAGGTTTTGTGTTCCAGTTTCATCAGCTCTTGCCCGAGTTCTCTGCGCTGGAAAATGTAATGATTCCTTCACTTATCGCAGGCAATTCTGAAAAAAGTGCTCGCACACGTGCTATGGAACTTCTGGATTTTATGGGGCTTGCCGGCAGGGCAGGACATCGTCCCAAACAGCTTTCAGGAGGAGAGAACCAACGCGTAGCAGTGGCTCGCGCATTAGTGAATCATCCTTCGGTGATACTTGCTGACGAGCCTTCAGGAAGTCTTGACTCTAAGAATAAGGCCGAATTGCATCAGTTGTTCTTTACTTTGAGAGATGAGATGAAGCAAACTTTCGTGATAGTTACCCATGATGAGCAGCTTGCTTCTCTGACAGACAGGACAATATATATGAAAGACGGATTGATTTATGGAGACAAACCCAAGCAATCTGCTGTTGATAATCCATTAATATCTTCTACTGATGAATAGTTTTAAAGTTGGCCGCTATAATCAGCTCCCTATATTGGAGTTCAGTCCCCATGGCGCATATTTGGATGGTGGTGATAAAAAAATTCTGATGCCTCAAAAATATGTTGCAGAAAATCTTGTGGAGGGTGACTTGGTGGAAGTGTTTGTCTATTATGACCAGAATGACCGTCTGGTCGCTACTACTGAGCAACCCTTGGCCGAAGTTGGACAATTTGCTGTCCTTAAGGTGGCATGGACTAATCGTTATGGTGCTTTTCTGGATTGGGGGCTGACGAAAGACCTGTTTGTCCCTTTCAAGGAACAAGGCCGTAAAATGGAAAAGGGCAAATCTTATCTGGTATATATTTATATTGATGATAAAACAGGAAGATTGGTTGCTTCTTCAAAGTTGGATAAATTCCTTAAGTTAGAAACACATGAGTACCATAAGGGTCAGACCGTAAACATTATTGTATGGAAACAGACAGAGATGGGGTATAAGGTTATTGTTGATGGCACTTATGTGGGACTGGTATATAATAATGAGATTTTCCAAGTATTGCATATCGGTGAGCAACTGAATGCTGTGATAAAGAATGTCCGTCCCGATGGGAAATTGGATGTGGCTCTGCAAACTGATGGGATTCTGCATGCGGACGATTTCTCTGAACGTTTGCTTACTATGTTGAAATCCTCGGACGGTTTCCTCCCTGTTGGAGACAAGACTTCTCCTGACGAGATTTACAAACTGTTTTCTGTTAGTAAAAAGACTTTCAAAAAGGCTGTTGGAATATTGTACAAGAAAAAAATCTTATCTATAGACTCTGACGGGATTAGATTGTTGTAATTTTTTTTAAGGTTTTTTGATGGATAACAAATAAAATGCGTATATTTGCAAAGTCTAATTAACAAAAACGTTAATTAGGAACTTGTATCCGATGTGAATCGGTTTTTCGAAATCTTTTTTAGAAGATTGTTTTTCATTTGTTTTAAGTAGGGATGAGCTTGATACATCATGTATCAAGCTCTTTTTTGGGATGGACTCAAAGTTAGGTGGTAAATCAGATAAAACGGACAACTGTTCTGTGAGGTGTATTGACCATATTGTCCATATCAACAAACAGGGGACTGTGCGAAACACAGCCCCCTGTTGTAATGGTATCCAGATTGTCTGTTACCAGACATCTTCTGTCCTGTATGGATTGTCGTAAACATTCTTCGGTACAAGTTCGATACCGTCGCCGAACAAGTAAGCACTCGGGTTGGTCAACATGGTCTTCATTCTCAGATAGTATGTCTTGTCGGGTTCCATGTATCCGCGGTAGATAAGCAGACGGAGTGACTCTGCACGGTTGCGCAGTGACTGTGACCACTGGTGTGCCTGCCCGAAATAGTTCTTGCAGTATGTGCGGCAGTGCTTCATGTAGTTATGATTGCGCATGAGGCGGTCGTTCTCGATGCAGAGCACGGAGTCATATCCCAGTTGGGTGTCCACGATGGATCCGATGCGTGGGTTACCTCCCAGGAGACGCATGTCAAACGGAATACCTGTCGCCAAGAGGTTGTCGGGGTTTGTTCCAAAATAGCCCTGTACAATACCACGTTCTGCAATGTTGGATACGAACCAGCGGATTTCCCATGTCCCTGCGAAAGGAACTGGCATCAGTTTGAGGGTCACGTCAAAATTGTTGGAGAAAGCGAACTGGTCGCTCTCGATGCCGCACCATCCTGTGGCACTAGCATTGACAGGAGTACGATAGTCTGTGTCGGCCTTCTCGTTGCGTAGATTATCCACATACCTGTATGGGTGATGTGGGATGTAGTAGTGTGGCGATTTGGTGATACCTGTACGCAAGTCGTTGCTCATCATCTCGGGGAAGTACTGTGCAATATTGTAGCGGATACGCTCGTTGAGCACGACATCTCTGGTGTAGTCGGTATACAACAGGATATTGTCTATCGGCCAGTAGTATCCGTTGAGCGCATTGTTCTCGTACTCGCCGTTTGTGGGATGCAGGATGATGCCCGGCTCAGCGACGGAGGTCTCCTTCATGTCCCCGTCGAAGGCATTGTTGTAGTATGCCTTGCGATTAATGTAATAGAGTGCATCCTTTGCGCGGTGTGTAATCTTGAAAAGGCGGTTGGGCTTACCCATCGTGTGGAAATATGTCCAGAGGTCAAGTGTGAGCACATCAGGAAGGTCGGTGTTGTAGCCGAGTTCGTCCCCATGGCGGATCAGCCAGTTGTAGGGCTCCTTGAACGGAACAAGGTGATAGCTTACAAACTGGTTAACTGCGTTGTCAGTACTCTTCCAGTCATCGGAGGTGGCGTTAGGATAGGCTGCGCGGCATTTCTGCTCAACGACGGCCTTGATTTCACTGGCATTGGCCAGCACGGCGTTGACCATGATGGGCTCGATGCCCCACTCTCTCTTGAAGACACTGTCGGTCTCGGCGAATGCCATATATCCGTAGTATCTGTGAGGCGGAGTTATAAACTTTGAATCTGTGAAGTATGCATCGTTTCTCTTCTCTTCATCAGAGTAGAGCTCGTACTCCTCATCACGGTAAGATGTGAGTGAGTCTCCCCATGAAGTCTCTGTGAGCAGCCAGTAGAAGATGTGCATGTTTCCAGCCTCTCCGATAAGCGCCCAAAGGTCTGATACGGATGGTGCGAGCACCTGGTCGACGATATGGATGTACCCGTTGGTCACCTCGATATCGGGAGTGGTGATGTGCGACTTGCCGTTAAGGATGACTTGGAACTTGCCTGTCTCGGTTGTTCCGTATGACACCATGATATGTCTGTCGTTGAGTGTTGCCTGGGTGATGGCACCGGCTTCTGGAAAGTCTGAAGTCAACAAGGCGTCCAGGTTGCCATGGTCAATGATGCAGTTCTGGATAATCGTGTTGGCGACTTTCTCTGACATGGTGTCAATGTTCCACTGCTTTGAGGCGTAGATGGAATCAAGATACACAGTCATGGCCTTGTCAGTGGGTGCGAAGATGGTGTAGTTGCCGCGTGCAGAGAGCAGGGCATCGGCAAAGCTCTGTGAGTTTTGTGAGACTTTAGCTTTCTGGATGACCTTGCTGAAGAGCGACAGCGACGAGTCTGCGTTGATGTAATCGGTTGCGGTTTGCCCTGTAAAGGTATAGATGTCGCTCGTATCTACGGAATCTTTGCATGACATCTGAAAAGCGGCGAATACGGCCAGACAAACTGGCACCGCTTTCATCCAATTGAATTTCAGTAAATTAAGTTTCATTTTCGTTATTATTATATTGTTATTTTTATTCAGAATGAAAAACAGCAGTACCCTATTGGACAGAGTATGCGGTGTAAAGTTATAACTTTTTTTTTATAAACGACTTTATTTTTAAAATAAAATTTATAAATGAAATAAAAATTATGGGTTGTTCTGGAATATAGATTCATTTGTTTACTTTTGCGTATCTTATGTTATCGGTTCAATTCTCTCCTTTACAAGGTTATACAGAATACATGTATCGGAATATCCACCATAGGGTTGTTGGTGGTGTAGATGTGTATTATTCTCCATTTATCAGATGGGAAAAAGGGTTAAGAAATAAAGACAGGCAAGATGTCATGAGAGAAAATAATAAGTCGTTGCATCTGATACCTCAAATCATTGCTGGCAACCCAGACGAGATGGCAAACTTATGTGATGTTTTGCAGAAGGAGGGATATAATGAGATAAATCTCAATATGGGTTGTCCTGCACCGATGCAGACAAAGCATAACAGAGGCAGTTCTCTGTTGACAGATGAAAAAAGCGTCCGCTTGCTTGTGGAAGAAATGAATCGTAGACGTGATGTGGACTTTTCTGTCAAAATGCGTCTTGGCATGGACTCGGCAGAGGATTGGCAGGTGATACTGCCAATATTAAACGCAGCGCCATTGTCTCATATTGTTATTCATCCGCGTACTGCCCGACAGCAATATAAGGGAAGGGTGGATATGGAGATGTTTGAGAAGTTCTACTCTTTGTGCAGGCATCCCTTGATATATAATGGCGACATATTGTCGCTGGAAGATATCAATAGTTTAGAAATCCGATACCCTTTGCTGAGAGGTGTGATGATAGGACGTGGATTGTTGGCAAGACCGACTCTTGGTCTTGAATATAAGTCAGGTGAGAAATGGCCAGAGAATAAGCGATTGGAGGTATTTGGGAAAATGCATGAAGAAATGTTTGCCTTCAATCGGCACAAATTTCCCAACGACACACAACTGCTCATCCAGATGCATGTTTTCTGGGAGTATCAGAAATCCAATTTGGAGAAAAAGAAATACAAGAAAGTAATGAAAAGCGGCTCTTTACGAAACTATCTGGCTGCCGTGAATGATATTTTTTCCTGATTTGGGTTAACAGCATGTTAATTCAATCGACTGTCAACAATTGTTCGCATAAACACTTTCTGGAGGAGCGGTCAAACTCATTGAATCCCATCAGCAGTAAGCAGTTTGTAAATCTACAGCAAACAAAGCTTCCTTGTGTAGAACTCCTGTATTACTATTTTCCGATGGGTTGGATTTTCTTGCGTATCTCACCAGTTATTTCCAGATACATATATCCAACACTTTGTGTCCTGAGTTTCTCCTGATGCTTGAGATATTGTCTGCTGGCATATTGCATGGATTTTTCAAAAGTCATGTGTGAAGCCTGGTTCTGTGACATATTTTGCAATGTGGAGTCCAGATTCTCATCAGGGAAATAATCGTCCAGATTGACATCGCCTATCATTGTTGTCTCTAAGAATGTCTTGTTCCGGTGTTGTCTGTCAGTATAAAAGCCCACAAACATGTGGTTGGGCAACCTTACCAATATGGGTTCAATGTTGATGGCACGCAGCAGTGATGCAAAGAGTACGCTGCCGTCAACACAATTTATCTGTGATGATTTCATGGCATCGTTGAAGGTGCGTACACGTTGTGCAAAAACAAGGTTGCTCGACATGCTGCTGTTGGAGATGGAACTGTATTTGAAGTGTCGCCGTTGGAGAACATTCCACAAGGCATAGACCTGTTTGATAACCATGCTGGAGTCTCTCTGGTAACCAAGGAAACGGTTGACAATTCGAGTGCTGAGTGCCTCCTTGAGGATAATGTCTATCTGTGGATTGTCTTCATTGACATAGGCGGCAAAAAGTTGGCGTGTGTTGACAAAATCCTTTCGCTTGTGACCATGTAACCGATAGTAGCCAAGCATACATTCATTAATACTTCTCATGGACATAGTCCTAATGGATTGCTGTAAGAATTGCCCGTTAAGACTTGTTTGTATGACGATGCTGACAGGTGTGGCTTGTGTGTTCTGGCGCAAGGCATCATAATTCCATACAATGTCGGGGTAGACCACATAGTCAGTCCAAGCCTCTGGAAGTGCGAATTCCGAGATAGACTGGCGAAAGAAAGGGGTCTCAGCAATTTCTATGCGAACTTTTGAATTCTTGCGACGTGACTTTATTTTGATTGCAATCAAGTTTTGGGGGTTTCCTATGTATGGAGTGTCAACAGGTAGGATGAAATTGTCATCGGTAGTTGCTGTCGCAATAATTTGTGAAGGAAAGATGTTCCCAGCCAGGGCGTCTGTGATTTCTACATCAGTGTTATTGAAAATGTGCTTGTAAATGGCATAGCCAGAGTATCCCAAAATACCAATGACCAGCAACAGGAGCAGTTCCCATCTCTTGATAGTGATTTGAATCCTAATGATTCCTGTTTTCCTCTTACGGCTTGTGGTATTATTCTCCATGCTTTTGTAATGAATACAAAAGTACATAAAAATCTTAAATAAACCAATTCTTCCAACTTTGCGGGATGAAGTTAAAAAATGATATTTTTGACAAGGAGAAAAATTAATAAACTTGAAAATCAACGGAAGAAATGTTAGTAAATGAATAAATAGAGATTTTTTTCTTCTTTTTATTTGGAGCATATCGATTAAAGACTTACTTTCGCTATTGATAAACATATCAGTCTACTTAAAAAGGACTTGATTAAAAAGAGAATAAAAATGAAGACAAAGAATTTATGGCTGACTGCCATTGCTGTGACATTAATGTTCACAAGTTGTATAAGTAAAAAGGAATATCAGGCGTTATTGTCTGAAAACAATGCCTTGAAGACTGAGAATGCTTCCCTGAAGGATGAGAACAACAGCAGTCGGATTAAACTCACTGAAAAGAATGCCAATATAAAAAGTCTGCAGGATTTGCTGGATGCTGAGAAAAAGCGCAATGTGGAGTTAAGACAGGCTTATAAAGATTTGCAAGGTTCTCTGGATAAGAGTTTGCAGCAAAACTCTCTGGGGAGTGTAAATATCTCAAAGCTGGTTGATGAAATAAATGCTTCTAACCGCTTTATCAAGCAATTGGTAGAGGCTAAGGACAGGAGCGACTCTTTGAATATTGTGTTAACCAACAACCTGACCCGTTCGTTGACAAATGCAGAGAAGCAGGAAGTAGATATACAAGTCTTAAAGGGCGTCGTTTATATCTCATTGGCGGACAATATGTTGTACAAATCTGGGAGTTATGAGATTAATTCGCGTGCAAGTGAGACATTGAGCAAGATTGCCAAGATAATCAAGGATTATAAAGAATATGAGGTTTTGATAGAAGGCAACACAGACGATGTGCCAATTTCACGTCCCAATATCCGTAACAACTGGGATTTAAGTTGTCTCCGTGCATCGTCTGTTGTTCAGGCATTGCAAAATGATTATGGTGTTGATCCGCAGCGTTTGACCGCTGGAGGCCGTGGAGAATATAATCCTGTTGCTAGCAACAGCACTGAAAAAGGTAAACAGCGCAATCGTCGTACACAGATTATCATTACTCCGAAATTGGATCAGTTTATGGAGTTGATAGAGGATGCTCCTGAGACATCTGATACGAGTTTGTAATATATTTTATTTTTATAAGAAGATAGAAGAGGCCCACAATCCAGTGGGTCTCTTTTGTTCTGTTTCCTGCGCCTTTGAGCAGGAAGTGTATATTGAAATAGTTGAGTGTGTTTTTGCGTCCTTTCAGTAAAAAGAATTAATTTTGTTGGAAAAGATAATAACAATTTATTTTTGAGATATGGTTCGTAGTTTTTTTATGATTGCCTTTTTGGCATTGTGTACCTTGGCAGTTCAAGCTGGTAAACGGACAACCTGGGTGGATACCCCTTTTGGTAAATTACCTTCGAGTGTGTATTATGAGGTTGGTAAACATCACGTTCAGGGAGTTGCTGTTGATGTGAAGAACAAATGTGTGTATTTTTCATTTACGACAAGTCTGATCAAAACCGATTACGAAGGCAATGTGCTCGGATCTGTCGTAGGTCTTTCCTGTCATTTGGGCTGTATAGATCTGGATACGGAAACTGGTAAGTTGTATGGCTCAATGGAGTATAAAGATGATGTTATTGGCCAAGGCATTTCTGGTACCGCTGCAAAGAAAAGGGCTAACTCTTTTTATATTGGCATCTTTGACACCAAGAAAATCACGCGTCCTAATATAGATGCCGCTACGGGAGGCGTGCTGAAAGCTGCTTATCTCAAGGAGGTTGTTGAGATGTATGAGTGCAGTGTGCAAAATGCTGGTAGGACCTATGAACATAGATATGGTTGCAGCGGTATAGATGGAGTGTCTCTTGGCCCTCAGTTTGGCAAGACTTCTGGCAAGAAGGTTCTTAATGTTGCTTTGGGCATTTATAATGAAGTAGATCGTACAGATAATGACTATCAGGTACTGTTACAATACGACCCTGTTAAACTTGAAGCTATGGCTCAGCCTTTGACTACATTCCATCAGGCTGGTCCTCGCAAGGCAAAGAAATATTTCTTTGTTTATACGGGAAATACAAACTGGGGAGTACAGAATATGGAGTATGATACATATAAGGGTTATTGGTTCCTCGGGGTATATAATGGAAAGAAACCAGCTTTCCCGAATTATTCCATGTTTGCTGTTGATGGCAAGGTGGCTGCCCGCAAGGAGGTGCTCAAAGGATTTGACCCGTCACAGCGAGGGCTGGTCCTCACGTTGGCTGCCGATGGCCTGAAAGATGCCAGGACGGGTATCCGTGGATGGAATGCCAAAGCAGATACCGGTATTGAAAGTCTTGGCCATGGATATTTCTATATCTCCAATAATGGCAAGACGAAGGAGAAGGTGCAGTATTGCGATTTGCGCCTTTATAAATGGACTGACAATCCTGAGAAACCTTTTGAAGAATTGAAATAAAGAGTACTATGCAACGGCAGATATTATTAACACTTACATTGTGTCTTGCCCTTTGGAGTAAGGCGCAGATTCAATGGTATAACCCTATGGAAGCGGAAGAACCGTTTATCAATGGCCGTGGGTGGAACAAGGAGATAGGCAATAAGAGCTATGACCGTATGCCAAAGCGGTTTGAGGGAAAGATTCCTTCTCCTGTGTGGAATTTGTCACATCAGACACCTGGTATGTCGGTGTCCTTTGTAACCAACTCCAAGAGTATAACAGTAAGATATCTTTTGCTAAACCATGTACGTCTTGGTTTGAATAACGTTGTGGCGTTGAACACTTCAGGTGTAGATCTTTATGCCACCGATGTTGACGGCAATACTACCTTTGTTCCTAACAGTATGAAATACACCTTCAGCGTAAACAACTCCGACACGGTACAATTTACCTACAATTTGAGTGAAATGCCCGTTTTTGGAAAGAGGGGTATGGCTTATGAATTGTATCTTCCGACCTACAATGGCGTGAAATGGATGGAGATAGGTGTCAGTAAAGACGCTGATTTTTCTTTCATACGTGGTTCTCAGGAAAAACCCGTTGTTGTTTATGGTACATCTATTGCCCATGGTGCTTCTGCAAGTCGTCCAGGTCTGATATGGAGCACTTTGCTGAAACGGTGGTATGACTATCCGTTCATCAATCTCGGTTTTTCTGGAAATGGACGGATGGAGAACATTATGTATGATGCTATTAGTGAGATAGATGCTCGTGTATATATCCTTGATTGTGTCCCCAACTGCGTTGGGTTGACCAATGACGAGTTTGCCTCAAGGGTGCGCTATGGTGTTAGGAAATTGCGCGAAAAGAGTTCTGCGCCGATTCTCTTCATGGACGGTAACGCCGTTTATGATAACTCTACGCGTGTACATCAAAGATTTAAGGGTGAATACCAGAAAGACTCTGTACAATATAAAGTTTATGAAGAACTGAAAGCTGCTGGGGTGAAAGACCTCTATTATATCACCTACAAGCAGCTTGGCATGACTTCTGACGATGTTATCGAAGGTGTGCATCCTAACGATCTGGGAATGTTGAAATATGCCAAAGCTTACGCCAGGGTGCTGGACGAGATTTTAGTAGGTGAGGATACAATGCGCAGCTATAACCCTTGCATACAGCGTCGTGATGATTGTTATGAGTGGATTATGCGTCACAATGAGATCATTAATCAGAATCGTACCAGCGACCCGGAGATACTGATGATAGGCAATTCTATTACCCATTTTTGGGGAGGTTTGCCTGATTGTGACCGCAAGTGGGGCGGGAAAACCTGGAACAAGCTCTTCGGCAACCATCGTGTCACCAATATGGGAATGGGCTGGGATCGTGTGGAGAATGTATATTGGCGTCTGCTCCATGGCGAATTGGATTATTGCAAGCCACGTCAGATTTGTCTGATGATTGGCTCTAACAATATTCCTGTAAATGATACCGACGAGCGAATTGTCAGTGGCATTCAGGATATCGTCAAGTTGTTGCGCAAGCGTCAGCCACAAGCCAAGGTATATGTTATTGGTGTATATCCTCGCAAAGGCAGGGAAGAGCGTGTTCGTTCCTTGAATGCGTTGATAGATAAGTCGCTGGTAAAAGACGAGTATGTCAGTTTTCATGACGTGGCGACCTGTTTGACTCTTAAGGACGGAAGCGGCAAGATAGACCCTACCTGTTTCCGTGATGGACTCCATCCTAATGAGAAAGGCTATGGCTTCTTATTAAAGGAATATAAAAAGATACTGTTCAAGTAAAGTCCCACGATGCAGTTTTAGTGTTAAAGAGCGGAGAATAAATCGGATGTTATAAAATATTCTCCGCTCTTTGACGTTATAATATAGTATGAAAAACCTTAGAGGTACTATTATGGTTTGTGGACGGAAATTATTCTGCATTTTTGCTCTTGTGCTGGTAACGACAGCAGGGAGCTATGGCCAGAAACAGAAAGTCCAGAATCGGCCATATGCTGATTTGAGGTTTTTCCATTATGGTTTCTTTTTCGGAGTTCATGCTCAGAGCATGGCATTGAGCAATAACGGCTATGTTGACCCTGACACTGGTGAGCAGTGGCTGGTAAGCAATGACCGCTATGATCCAGGTTTCACGGTGGGATTGGTCGGGGAATGGAGGTTGACAGAGAACTTTGCTTTCCGCGTTCTGCCTACGATGCATTTTGCCACCAAGCACCTCACTTTCCGGGAACAAGCTACCTGTGCGCGTCAGTATCAGGATATAAAATCCACCTATATTGCTCTTCCGGTGAATATCAAGTTCACCCCTCCCCGTATTAATAATTACCGGCCTTATTTTATTGCTGGAATCAATCCTATGTACGACTTGACGATTAAGGATCAAGAGAATATTATGGTCCGTCCGTTCAACTTGGGCTTGGAGTTTGGTTTTGGTTGTGACCGCTATCTGCCTTATTTCAAGTTCATCCCGGAAATTAAGTTCTGTCTGGGTTTGAGTGACATCCTTCAAACCGACCGTAAAGCTTTGCGTGATCAGGCAAAGCAGATTTTTACCAAGTCGGTACGCAATGCGAAGACCAGCATGATAGTGCTGACCTTCTATTTTGAGTAAATGTTAATAAGCTGGACGGTATTTCCCTTCTTCTTTGTCGCCCAGCATGCTTAGGTAGGCCTGATAGCGTGAAGCAGCTATCGTGCCATCTTCTACAGCTTTTCGCACGGCACAGTTAGGTTCTTCCAGATGCATGCAGTTGTTGAAGCGGCAGCCAACTGCCACATGAAAAATATCCCTGAAATAATGGGATACCTCTTCAGGCTCAAAATCAAATGTGCCGAAACCCTTTACCCCAGGTATGTCTATAAGGCTGCCTCCTTCGGGCAGGTCATACATTTCACTAAATGTGGTGGTGTGCATTCCTGCATTATGGGTTTCCGATAACTCCGCTGTCGCAGCGTTGGCTTCTGGAACCAGATGGTTAAGCAGTGCGCTTTTTCCCACACCCGAATTGCCTGCGATAAGAGTAATCTTGTCCTTGAGTAGTGTGGGCAGTTTTTCCAAACCCTGCTGTTCAGTGACTGATGTAATGAAACAGGTGTAGCCTATATTCTCATAGAGTGCTTTGAAATCTTCCATTTTCCTTTTTTCATCGTTGTTGAGCAGGTCTGCTTTGTTGAATAAGATGGCTACGGGTATGCGATAAGCTTCCGCCGATGCCAGGAAACGGTCAATAAACACCGATGATGTCTCAGGGTGGTTGATGGTAAAAAACAGGAGGACAAGATCAATATTGGCAGCAAGGATATGGCTTTGTTTAGAGAGGTTAGACGCCCGACGTATGATATAATTCTTTCTATCGGCTATTTCTGAAATGAAAGCCGTGTTGTCACTGTTCTCAATAATGGTGACCCTGTCACCTATGGCAATGGGACTGGTGCTGCGAATGCCTCGAAGCCGGAAGTTGCCTTTGATTTTGCAAGGTACAGTTCTTCCGTTATCGGTCCTGACATCGTACCAGCTGCCTGTATTCCTGATAACCAGCCCTTGCATTCAGACGGTCATCAATTCTTTCTCTTTCTTGGCGATGAGTTCGTCAATCACTTTCATGAACCGGTCATGCAGTTTCTGGAGGTCAGCTTCAGCGTCTTTTTCCAGATCCTCGCTCAAACCATCCTTGATGGCTTTCTTCAGTTTCTCTATACCTTCGCGGCGTGTGTTGCGGATACTCACCTTGGCATTCTCTGCTTCCTTGTTGCAATCCTTGGCAATCTGTTTACGTCGCTCTTCTGTCAGAGGTGGTATGCACAAACGGATAATTTCACCATTGTTCTCGGGAGTGATGCCGATGTTTGAGTCGATGATGGCCTTCTCTATAACCCTGAACATGTTTTTATCCCACGGCTTGATGGCTATGGTGCGTTGGTCGGGGGTGGTAATGGCTGATACGTTATTGAGTGGTACTGTGGAGCCATAAGAGTCAACTCTGATGGCATCAAGTATATGAACGTTGGCCTTTCCTGCGCGGATATGTGACAATGTGTCCTCAAGGTACATGGCGCTCATCTGCATTTTCTCCTCACATTCACGGAGGCATTGTTTTACGTCTAACATAGTTGTTGGTTTTTGAAATTTGAACAAAGATAAGAAAGAAATCTCTTTTGCACAAAAATTACGTTGCTATTTTTTTTGACTATGACATGAAAAGTGCTAATTTTGGCGCAAATAAACATAAACGCTATGTTGGAGAATCTCAAAGAGAGTGTGTGCCGTGCAAACCTGGAATTAGGTGCTTCCGGTCTTGTAGTATATACATGGGGCAATGTCAGCGAAATTAGTAGCGACAGGCAATATGTTGTGATAAAACCGTCGGGAGTGGACTATGCTGTGATGAAACCTTCTCACATGGTTGTAGTAGAACTTTTGACAGGACAAGTCGTTGAGGGCGATTATCGTCCATCATCCGATACGCCGACCCATCTGGAGCTCTACCGCCGTTTTCCTGCCATAGGAGGTGTCACGCATACTCACTCAGTCAATGCTGTCGCTTTTGCCCAGGCAGGTATGGATATCCCTGCTTTGGGTACTACCCATGCGGACTATTTTTATGGTGCAGTTCCATGTACCCGCTCACTTGCCAAGGAGGAGGTGGTGAAGGATTATGAGTTGAATACAGGCAAGGTTATATGTGATACGATTGAGGAGCGCGGTTACGATGTTATGGCCATCCCTGGCATAGTGGTGCGCAATCATGGCCCTTTCACTTGGGGCAAGGATGGCGCAGCTTCGGTATATCATGCTGTTGTCTTGGAGAAAGTGGCTGACATGGCCATAAAAACCCTCTCTCTGAATCCACAGGCTGTCATGCCTCAGTTTGTCCTGGACAAGCACTATTACCGCAAACATGGTCCTGGTGCCTATTATGGTCAGAAAGAATAGCTGCCTTATCTGTGTATTCTTGTAATAATTTTCTTCTGCCGGCTTCCTTTTGATACGAAACAGCGAGACAAGACGTCCTGTTCTGTGAATTTGCACATCAGTATTTCGCCCAGACTACTCCGTTCATGGTCATAGGATATATATATGTATCCGTTGTCTGCCTGGAAACCAGTAGGATAGGAGATGCCTTCTCTCTCATCAATCATTAATCCTCCCTGCCACGTCTTGCCGTCATCCTCGGAGAGGAATGCTATGAGATGTGAGCGTGTGGTGGTTTTCTCGTCAAGCATACCATGTCTCACTAAAAGGAGTCTGCCCGATTGAAGCCTTTTCATAAAATGTCTTGAACTGATATGAGGCTGGTACAGTTTGGGCTTTGTCCAATGATATCCTTTGTCTTTGGAAAAACTCTGCCAGATGCCTGCAGAGGTGCGGGCTGTCATCCACCATGTACCTGTTTCCCGTTCTATGAACAGATGCTCGTCAAATGAGGTCTTTGGGAAAAGTACGAAGGCGCGGTCCTCCCATGTCCTGCCTTGATTGGTTGAAACATATACATGTGCGCCTCGTATGGAGTCCAGTTCATGATGGGCTTCTCGCAAGGGGCTTTCTGTCCAACCTTTCTCCATGGCGACATTTATCATCCTTCTTATCCAGAGGCTTACAGGTAACACCCACTCGCCAGTGGACATCACTGTAGGCTTATTTAATGTGCAACCGAAACTTAGATATTTCGGTTCTGACCATATGGGGTGTTTTGCATCGGGATTTTCACAAATGGCATACCAGTTTCCAGCCCTCCCGTCATAGTAGGTCATTGCCTGATCCATAAAGAGCCACAGTCTGCCTATAGGGTCTGTCCAAAGTTGTCCGACGATGGTTCTTCTTTTGAAAGGCAGGTCATCTCTGTGAGGATCTATGATGAATTTGGTGTCGCTCCACGTCTTGCCATCGTTGTCACTCCAGTGTAGCAGGAAGTAGGCGTCGGCATTGTCTCCGCCTCCAACGAAGCAGTTCCAGATACGGCCCTTGGGAGTTCGCTCGATACCGATGGTCATGCCATAATCCAGGTTTTTCAGACTGTATTTGCTTTTGTTCTGCTTGGTCAGGGGTGTGATGAGTGGAGGAGCCATGCCCAGAGAGTCACAAATGGAGTAAACGTCTTGTCCGTAGGTGGCGATTGGTCCTGAGAGACATGAAGCATAGAGGAAGATAACCACCAGGATAAAGTGTTTTTCTGACAGCTTTTTCATGTTTTAATATGGTGTAAGATCTTCTGTACTGATTCTTTTTTAGGGTTGTCAAGGCAGTTTTCTGTTGCAAAGATAACTCCTGTCATCAAGAAAACAACTGTAATTGACGAAAAAGAGTGCCTCCTCCTGTTCCTCCCGGTACTAGAGGAAGGAGAAAGGCACTCAAATTCAACATTAACCAATCAGTATTCAAAAATGAGATATAAGTGGCAGACTCCAGATGGGTCCATGCCTATGACTTGCAGGGTGGATTATGTTGTTATTAGCGGGAGATATTTCTGATGCTTCCGCCACTGGAGGATTTGGACTTCAAGTCGGTGACATAGCATTTGATATCTGCACCGCTGGTGGCGTTTGCTGTACCAGAGGATGCTTTGAGCTGCGAGGCATTAATGCTTGCTCCGCTACTTGCCTCAAAATCAACAAAACGTACCTGACCATTAATCCGAATGTCGGCACCACTGGAGGTTCCTGCTTCAACGGAATCGGTGTTGTATATGCCAACTTTGGCGCTGGCGCCACTGCTGAGGTCAAACTCAACATGGCTACTGACAATACTGTCTATCTTGAGAATGGCACCGCTGCTGAGATCTGCCGCTCTGAGACCATTGTAGATACCTGGGGCATTTATCGAGGCACCTGCAGAAAGCTCTATTCCAGGGGCTGCTGCAGCGATAATGGTGATGTGGGTATCCTTGCGCAACCGTAGATTTATAGTTTTGTTAAAATAGATTTGTAGTTTGCCATTTGTCATTTTGGTTTGTAGCTGCTCCATGCCTTTACGGGTAGAGGTGATGATGAGTTGAACGCCCGTGGTGTCTTTTATTTGATAGTCTGCCTTAATGCCAGCGGTTATATGGAGCTCACGGATGTTGTCGTCAAAGTTGACAGTTTTTGTGACTTCTTCGAAAGCGTTGTCTGGTAGCTGTGCCTTTTCTTGACGGACGGCATAGGCTGAAACGGCGACTAATGCTATAAAAATGAGAATCAGGGTGATAACAATTGATGAGATAACTGTGAATATTGGTTTCATTGTTCTGATATTGTTTTAAAAGTTTATGGTTTATTTGTATTGAGCAAGCGCTTTCTTGAGGTCTTCCTCACTGATGTTGAGTTGCTTCATCTTTTCTGCCAATTGGGGCAGAAATTCGGAGAAGAACTGCTCCTTGCGTAATTTGCGTATCTGTAATGGCGCATTTTCGCTGACAAAGTAGCCAAGTCCGCGCTTGTTGTAAATCAGTCCGATGGATGTGAGATGATCGTACACTTTAACCATCGTGTTGACATTGACTTCAAGAGTTATGCCGTATTCTCTCACAGAGGGGATGCGCTCGTTTGCCGGATATACACCTGTCAGGATTTCATCCATGATGCGCTCGGCTATTTGAAGGTATATAGGGGAATTTTGCTTGAAAATCATACTATTTGGATTCTTTTGACATTAATGTAACTCCACCAGATGTTCAGTGCCGCCATCACCCAAAGAATGATGTTGAAGGAAATGAGGAGTATGCCGTGGCATCCTGTTATGATAGAGTCGTATTGGTCAATTGTATTTCTAAAGATGGGATAAAGCGTATAGACCAATATTATAATTGTCAGGGTGTTAACAAGGCTGTATATGCCGATGCCTTTGATAAATGCCTTAGTGCGGAAGGCGGATGAGCATAGGATGAAAAACGTTATTGTGTATGCCATTAATCCCGTCAGGTTGTAACTAATTTTTTCTTCACCAGGGCCGACAGCGATATAATCTTCGTCAAGGTTGATGATTATCTTGTTACTCAGGTTGTTGAAGAAATCTGGAATGGTGCTGTGTCCCCATTGTCCGGTAATGATGAGATCCAGTATTATGTGGACGCAGTCGGCTAGCATAAATGTGGCAATAGCTCCCACAAATCCGATAACAGCGCTAATGATAACACGTGAGATATATTTTTCCAATGTGTTGGCAGGAATCATAAGAAAACCTGTGCGCTTTTGAGTGGTCTCTAATCCTGAGAATGTCTGGGAGAAGGCATATACTATGAATACCTGTGCGACGAATGCCAGTATTGCTCCCCAAGTTGTGCATGTTGTAGCATCAGCTGGCTTGGATGTTGATGCTGTCCAAAATGGTAAGGAGCAGATAATGAAGTAACAGCAGAAACCGATAAAAAATCCGGCCAGCATGTGTAGGATGTCGTTTTTTCCAACGTAAGACTCATGTCTTAAGAGATGTCCGATACGGGTAAGATTGATATACTGTTTCATTTCTTTAAGTATTTGGCGATTTCTGGTTTTTCAACAAGGGCGGTAAATAGTAGTTCGAGGTTTATTGGGGTATCCTCGCCTGTTGTGTTGAGGCTGAGACATTCTCTTCCTCCGAAACTGGGACGGCTGAACAGTTCATCGTCTTGGGGCTGTGATATGTCACGCATGTCGAAGCGGAATTTCTCGGTGATGGCCGTTGCCGTACTTTCTGCCAGTAGGCAGTCTTCCTCTATAAAGATATAGTGGTCAAAAAGTTGCTCAACGTCTTTTACCTGATGGGTGGAGATGACGATGGCACGTTCGTTATCGGACGCTAACGACAAAGTCTTGCGGAACTGGCTTTTCGATGGGATGTCCAGTCCGTTGGTGGGCTCATCCATCAGCAACAGACGTGTCTGAGTGGCCAGGGCGAAACTGATAAACACTTTCTTCTTCATGCCCATTGATAGGGAACTTAGATGGAGGTCCCTGCTTAGGTTGAATGACTCCAGACACTGGTTGAACATCTCGTCAGAGAAACGTGGATAGAAAACTTTGTTCGTGTTGACATAATTGTTGAGTGTTGACGAGGACAACTCAAATTCCTCTGGTACTATGAAGATATCCCGCAATGTCTCTGCTTTGCGCAGCGATGTGTCATTGCCATCCATGAGACAAGTTCCTTTTTGTGGTTTTAATAAACCACAGATAAGGTAGAGAAGGGTACTCTTGCCAGTACCGTTGCGGCCAAGAAGACCATAGATGCCTCCCTCCTCAATAGTTGTTGAAAAGTCGGTGTAGACCCTCTTCTTGCTTTTCTTGTAGGAAAAACTAATGTTCTTGATTTCAATCATTTTAATATGTATTTATTCTTGTAGTATTATGTTTTTCTCGTGTAATAGTATAGTATTACACTGCAAAGGTATAACATTGCGCCGATATCTTCCAAATTTTTTTTGAATTATTTTTGTTGAAATTGTAAATAGTGGCCTTAGAATATGTTGTGTACCTATATTATTTTTCTCTGTTATTACATAATAGGAGAGAAGGGCGTTTTTGCCATGTGTATTTGGCAGATATGAAAAAAAATTGTATTTTTGCCAATTAAATAATGTATAGAATATAATAATAAAAGAATATTTTTATGAGAAAGTTTTACATGATGCTTTTTGTTGCGTTGTTCCTGACAGTTACCATGTGGGGACGTCAGCGCGCAATTAACGAAGCTGAGAGTATTGCCCAGACTGCTTTGCGGAACACAGCAGCGTCTAAGGGTCGTAGCATTAAGTCGGGGTCGGTTTCTATGAGAACCATCCGTTCCTCACAAATTCTTAAGCGCCAAAAGGTGACTCAGGAACATGAGGCCTTCTTTTTGTGCAAGCATGAGGGGGAGGGTGCAGGATTTGTTGTTGTGTCGGCCGATGACCGTATGCCTGAGGTCCTGGCTGTTTCAGATGATGGATCTTTTGACGAGAATAATGTGCCAGAGAATATGCAGGTGATGCTTCAGGATTATGCTGAGGCATTGGAGCAGATTGAGCGTGGTGAGGCAACAATGGAATCTATTTTCTACCCGAAAAGTGAATCAGAAGTGACCGTTGAGCCTTTGTTGGGTGGAATAAAATATAATCAGGGAAAACCTTACAACGCCAAATGTCCCATTAGACCATCTACTAACACATCACCTGCTGCAGGATGTGTGGCTGTCGCCATGGCTCAGACGATGCGCTATCATAAATGGCCTGAGGATTATGGAACAGGCAGTGTTAGTTATACTTCAAAAGTCGATAAGGATACAATGGCCGTGAGTTGGGATTTCTCAAAACTGAAATTCAATTGGGTCAACATTATGGAGACCTATTCCAAGAAGGGCACGGAATATGCCGGTGGTGAGGAGAAAACAACCGCTGACTCGATGAAGTATTATGCCTTGCATTTCCAATACCTCAGTAGCGGTTACAACATCAAGGTGGACAGCCTTGTGATGGTTAATCAGGAGAAAAACTTCACTGGAACTGTGCAGTTCGTATTGGCCGACGACAAAGGCAACTTCCTGCAACCCATAGGTGAAGGCAAGACGTTGCCGAACCAGAAATTCGGACAAAACACAAGGGTGCTGATATTTACTTTCTCTATGCCGGGTACCTATCCTGATGGCAATTACCGCTTCTATCTGGCATCCAAGGAAAAGAATACCAATGTATGGAGTTATATCAGAAAAGTTCCTGATTTCACCATGTGGTATGATGAGGATACTTATGTGGATTCTTATTTTCCTGTTGTGAAGAAGGGTGATAGATACTTTATCAATGGCAATGAGTATACCTGTGAGTATACCGACACTGCTGCAGATGCGGTGGCTGAGTTGATAGCAGCCTGTGGTGCATCGGTGAAGATGCAGTACAGTTCGTCAAGTAGTGCCAGTACAATCGATATCGCTACATCGGCAGTCAAATACTTCGGATACGACAAGGACGCCCTCTATATTGGTCAGTCGTATATGACGACCAATGGTTGGCACAAACGTCTGCAGGAAGAGCTGGTTGCGGCTCGTCCTGTAATATATCGCGGTACTAATGACAGCGGTGGCGGTCATGCTTTCGTACTGGATGGTGTGAAGTTTGTCAATGGTGTGCCTTACTATCATGTAAACTGGGGATGGGGAGGATCAAGCAACGGCGATTTCCTCCTGACTTTGTTGAAACCCTCTGAGGCAGGTACCGGTGGCAGCTCCTCGAATTATGCCCATTCCAATGCTATGATTCTTAATCTGCAGAAAGATGATGGCATTTCCGGAAGCCATCTGGGCTGCAAGTCAGGTATGAGCGTGGATACCACTTATGTTATGCCGGGAGATAAGATTTCTGCCACGGTGAATTCTATGATTAACTTGGGTGCGACAGCTTTTTCCGGCAAAATGAATATGTGTCTCATCTCTGAAGATGGAACAAGGTATAACATGGGAACATGTTACTCTACCACTGGTCTTTCGACCAACTATTATTTCACCTCATCGAAAACAATCGAATATACCATTCCAAAGACGATGCCTTTTGGTGACTATACGTTGACAATGTATGGCATCCCAACCGATGGTAGTCCGTGTGAGGTGTTCAATGCTTATGAAATCACGATTCACGTTGTTCCGGAAGACCCGTCAAAGGCAATGGAAGGCATGTTGCGCTATGACTTTGACAATAGTGAGAACGTGGCCAAGGTGCGTCGATTCTGCCAGCAGACATCGTATAACGCTACGAGGTATTACGGCGACATCGTTGTTCCCGATACGGTGGAGTTCAAGGGTGTGAAATATGAGGTGACGGCTGTAGGCGACTCTGCCTTCTTTGGATGTGACAATGTGACATCTGTAATAATGTCTGATCATGTGAAGCGTGTTGGAGCCCATGCCTTTGACGGCTGTACGGCATTGACAGAAGTGCAATATCCCAAGGATTTCAAGGGGAATGTCGCTGAATATACCTTTAATGGGTGTACGGCATTGGAATCTCTTACACTGCCTGACAGCATCACGTCAATAGAGACATTTGCTTTTGCTGCCAACGGATTGAAGTCGCTGACCGTGCCAGAGGGAGTGACCTCTATTGCAACAAAAGCCTTCTACGAGAACAAGTCTCTGAAAGAGGTTGTGTTGCCGGAGGGATTGACATCGGTGGCTATTTATGCTTTCCGCTATTGTGAGGCACTTGAGAAAATCAATATTCCGTCAACCTGGACAAGAATTATCAATTATACCTTCCAGGGATGTTCTTCCTTGAAGTCTATTGAGATACCGGCAACGGTGACCAATATAGGTAGCAATGCTTTCAAGGATTGCTCAGCCATGGAAAGTATAAAAGTATATAATCTGACACCGCCAACGCTCGGTACCAAGGCATTTGACAACACCAATAACTGTCCTATCTATGTTGACAGTGGTGTGGTTGATGCTTACAAGTCGGCATGGAGTGCTTACAGCAGTCGTATTGTGGGAGGATTAGTTGGTATTAAGCATGTCGCTGTTACTCTGGACAATAAGGAGGATGATGCCTTCATTTCATTGGATGGTATCCGGGTGACTACTCCTGTCAAGGGTAAGATATATTTGAAGAACGGGAAAAAGATTCTTGTCAGATGACATGTGCTTACCCCGTTTTTATGAGACGCTGCCTTTTGGCAGCGTTCCTCATTTTGTTACTTCCCGTGGGAAGTCTCGCCAGACTTACCAGCACCGAGCAGTATATGCAGAAACAGGGTCTGGTTGATATACATACATTAGACAGTACTATTAAGGTAAACCTAATGTATGCCTATGGGGATAACTTCACGGGTAAGGTGCTATATACTGATATCCATCGGGCCTATCTGCATCCCAAGGCAGCAAAGGCCCTGGTTGATGCGCAGAGGTTTCTCAGGAAAGAGCATCCCCAATGGAGCCTTGTGATATTTGATGCTGCCCGGCCAATGAGTGTGCAACAAGTGATGTGGAATGAGGTAAAAAGGACTCCCAAGAGAATCTATGTGAGCAATCCTGCCAATGGCGGTGGACTGCATAACTATGGTCTTGCCGTAGATGTCTCCATATGCAATGCCAAGGGTGACACCTTGTCGATGGGCACGAAGATTGACTATATGGGATCATTGGCCCATATCACCAATGAGGAGCAAATGATGAGGGCAGGCAAACTTACCAAAACGGCAATACAAAACCGTAAACTGCTTCGCCGGGTGATGGAGGCTGCCGGATTCAGATGTCTGTCAACAGAATGGTGGCATTTCAATTATGTCAGCCGTGCCACGGCAAGGAAATACTATAAGGTTATCCGCTGAGAACGAAATTGGAAAACGAGAAAATTTGTCCGACAAATCGGAATTTTTGACCTTTTTATAAGAGCAATCCCCGTGCCGAGACCAAATGGCACGGGGATTGCCTTATATATGAGTGAAACCGTAAACGGGAAAGCGTGAGCGGGTAAGTTAAACGTAAATAAAGAATATAATTATAGGAGGATTTAGTTATGAGATCAATTGTTAGAACACAAAGTTGGTTGCCCGAGATGTTTAATGAGTTTTTGGACAATAATTGGTTGGCAAATGCGAGCACGACTGCACCTGCTGTCAATGTCATTGAAGATACAAAGAACTATCTGATTGAGGTGGCAGCTCCAGGTATGCAGAAGAAAGACTTCCATATCTCAACACAAGACGATCAGTTGGTCATCGCCATGGAGAAAAACGTTGAGGCCAATAAAGAAGCTTCCCACTATTTGCGTCGCGAATTTAACTATTCAAGTTACAAGCAGGCATTTCTTCTGCCTGATGACGTGATGGTAGAGAATATCTCAGCCAAGATGGAGGATGGTATCCTGACCATTACTCTGCCAAAGAAAGAGGAAGTAGTAGAGCGCCAGAAAAACCGTAGCATTGCTATAGCATAAGCTTTTACATGTGACAAGTAATATTAATATACTTGTCGTAGAATAGAAAAAGTCCTGTGAGAGGTTCCCTTGCAGGACTTCTTTTTGTATTGTAATTAAAATGTGAGTCTGATAGTATTCAATCATCACCCTATGAGTCCAAGTTAGTCCATCCTCCTTTGCTGTTTTTCTTTCCGCCTGCGATTTTGTCCATTTTGGGACAAAGGCAAATCTTGGGACAGGCCAAATGACTTTAAAATGACAGGCGAAATGATCTCGTG
>ONKB01000106.1 GCA_900318305.1 uncultured Prevotellaceae bacterium
AATGAGCCTATTCCCTATTGGGTTCATAGCCAGCCATCTTGGTAGCCGACTTCTTTGTGGTATCTAACTTAAATTTTTGCTACTGAAAAAAAAAGCAGTACCTTTGTAAATTATTTATTAATAAAACACCACTAATGTTGCAGAATATGATGATTTCGCTGTTGGCATTATTGGCGACCGATTCGACTCGGCAGCAGTCCGACTCGGTGCGTCAGATGGCACGCTCTATAGTCCAGAACGTTACGACGACCCAGAGCATTGATAAGTTGCAGGAAGTGGGTCGTCAGTTGGCAGACTGGGGTGTTGTTATAGGTTTGCGTATCATCAGTGCCCTGGCGATATTCATTGTGGGACGATATGTCATCAAGTTTATCAATGGCGTGATAAAGCGGCTGCTCAATGCCCGGAATATAGATCCCAGTGTCAAGAGTTTTCTAGAGAGTCTGATTAATGTGCTGTTGCTGATGCTGCTGGCTGTTGCCGTTGTCAGCAAGCTGGGTGTTGAGACCACCTCTTTTGCTGCTTTGCTGGCATCGTTTGGTGTTGCCGTAGGCATGGCGCTGAGCGGCAATCTGCAGAATTTTGCCGGTGGGGTGCTGATACTGGTTTTCCGCCCTTATAAAGTGGGTGACTATATCTCTGCCCAGGGTGAGGAAGGAACGGTCATCGCTATCCAGATATTCCATACCGTGATGCGCACCTATAAGGGAACGAATATCTATCTGCCCAACGGACAGATGAGCAACTCTATGGTGAAGAATTTCTCCAGTGAGCCGTCCCGGATGGTGGAGTGGATTATCAGCATAGATTACGGCGAGCAGGTGGAACGGGTTGAGGAAGCCATTTCAGTGGCTCTGAAGAAAGACATCCGCATCCTGCCGGCTCCTGAGCCCTATATCGCTGTCAAAGCCCTGGCTGAGAGTGGCATAGATATCACGGTGAGGGTGTGGGTAAAAACGGAAGACTATACCAGTGTGTTGCATGACGGCAATAAAAACATATATGACGAATTTAATGCCCGGGATATCAACTTCCCGTATCCTCAACTGACTATTCACCAGAAATAAGATTTTATTATGGCTCATATCTTGGTCATCAGGTTTTCGGCTATAGGGGATGTCGCTATGACGGTTCCGGTTCTGAGTGCCGTTGCAAGGCAGTATCCTGCGGATGAATTTACCATACTGACAAAGGGAAACATGAAGTATCTCTTTGAGCATATGCCGCCCAATGTTCATTTCCGTGGTGTTGACCTGGGAGATTACAAGGGCATGACGGGACTGAACAACCTCTTCTATGAGTTGTACAAGGAAGGATATGATGCTGTTGCCGACCTTCATGATGTGATCCGCTCCATGTTCCTGAGAATGGCATTCAGGGTGAAGAATAAGCCGGTGGCCAATATAGATAAATCCCGCCGGGCGAAGCGCATGCTTGTGCGCAAGGACAAGAAGGTGGCGCAGCCGCTGAAGACGACAATCTCACGATATGCTGATGTCTTTGAGGAGCTGGGATACCCCATAGACCTTGACTTTGACTCGATATTCGGAAAGGAGAAACCTGGGATTCCCTCAGCCATGAGACAAATAGTGGGTACCCATGACGGTGTCAAGTGGGTGGGTGTAGCGCCTTTTGCTCGTCACAAGGGCAAGGTGTATCCACTGGAACTGATGAGCAAGGTCCTGGAAATGCTGAACGGGAGAAAGGATTTGCGCATTTTCCTGTTTGGCTTCGGAAGGGCAGAGGAGGAATGGTGCAGAAGGTGTGAACAGCAGATGGAGCGCGTGACGTCGCTGGTTTCCAGGTTCGACCTCGGACAGGAACTTGTGCTGATGAGTCATCTGGACGTGATGCTCTCGATGGACTCTGCCAATATGCACATGGCATTCCTCACCCATACTCCTGTAGTCTCCATCTGGGGAGCCACACATCCCTATGCCGGTTTCGCCGGACTTCAGGTGGAAGGCAGCGAGATTATCCAGGTTCCAATGGAGTGCCGGCCGTGTTCCATATATGGTAACAAACCTTGTTATAAGGGAACGCTTGAGTGTATGTATAGTATCCAGCCATCTGCCGTTGCGGAGGCTGTGTTTAAAGTATGTGACAAGAGAAAGGGAAATGAATAAGGTACTATATTATATATTGTATGTTTTGTTCTACATGATTTCCCTCCTGCCGTACAGGGTGTTGTATGTCATATCGGATATTATTCTCTATCCTGTTATCTTCCACCTTACAAGTTACCGTAGGAAGATAACGCGGGCGAATCTGAGCCATGCCTATCCCGACAAGACACAGGAAGAGAGGGATGAGATAGAGAAGAAGTTCTATCATTTTTTTTGTGACTATTTCCTGGAGACCATCAAACTGATTTCTGTCAGTAAAAAGGAACTGAAAAGGCGCATGGTGATGAAAGGGACTGATGATATGTACAAGTCGTTTGAGAAAAACACGATGCTGTTTATCTATCTGGGGCATTTCTGCAACTGGGAATATATTGCCTCCCTGCAATGGTGGATGCCAGACGACGTGTTGTGCTCTCAGATATACAGAATACTGCGCAATAAGCCTTTTGACATGCTGTTCTATAAAATCCGTTCCCGGTTCGGCGGGTTAAACATGGAGAAAAACAGTTCCATGCGTGCCATTATGGAGCAGAAAAGAAAAGGACAGAAGACGATTGTGGGCTTTATTGCCGACCAGGGACCGAGATGGATCAATATCCATCTCTTTACGCCGTTCCTGCGTCAGGATACAGCCGTCTTTACAGGGACCGAGCGCATTGCCCGGAAAGTAGGTGCCTCTGTATATGTTGCTCACTTGACGAGACCCCGGCGGGGATATTACGAATGTGAGTATAAATGTCTGACACTAGATGTCAGGAACGACTTTGCGGAGAACGAACTGACGAAATGCTATATACATGATCTGGAACAGCAAATTGATGCCAATCCCCATCTGTGGCTGTGGACACACAAGCGCTGGCGACGTCAGAGAACAGACGAAGATGCTCCCGAGGAATGGAAGGCAACGCTTCAAGATGGCATCCCCATCAGCGAGACGCCGATAAAGAAAAGCGAGAGCCTGTCCCCAAGCAGGACATGTAAAAGCAGCCAACAACGAAAAGATGCTCAGTAGAATGCAAGAAGTTGGAAAGGAATTTTGACAGAAATAAAAGAACAATAAAAGATGATAAGTCCAAGGTTTTTTGTTGACGAGTTAGGCAGGAAAGGGTTGAACTTCTTCGCTGGAGTACCCGACAGTCTGCTGAAGAATATATGTGCCTATATCTCTGACACCCTTGATGACCGCCATAATATCATTGCCGCCAACGAAGGTGCGGCGATAGGCCTTGCTGCAGGTCATTATCTGGCAACAGGGAAACCGGGAGTGGTCTATATGCAGAACTCAGGTGAAGGAAACATCATTAATCCTCTGGCATCCCTGACCGATAAGGAGGTGTATAACATTCCCGTTTTGTTGCTTATAGGATGGCGCGGACGCCCCGGGGTTCACGATGAACCCCAGCATGTAAAGCAAGGCAAGGTTACAGTTGAGCTTTTACGGACAATGGGCATCAGCTACGACATACTGAGCAAGGAAGAAGAGGCTGCCCGGATACAAATAGAGAAGGCTGTGACGTTCATGCTTGAAACGAAAGAAGTATATGCCCTGGTGGTGGAAAAGGATACTTTTGAGTCTTACCAACTCCAGAAGACTACAGAAAACTCTCTCCCTATGAGCCGGGAGGAAGCTATACGCATTGTTGCCTCTTCTCTGGCTCCCTGTGATGTCATTGTGTCGACTACCGGCATGATTTCCAGAGAACTCTTTGAGGCCCGTGTGGCATGGGGACAGGGACATGAGCGCGACTTCCTTACGGTGGGGTCCATGGGGCATGCCTCCCAGATAGCATTGGGAATAGCTCTGGCCAAGCCAGACCGCAGAGTGTGGTGCTTTGACGGTGACGGTGCGAGCATCATGCACATGGGATCAATGGCGATTATCGGCAACAAGCATCCTGTCAACTATGTTCATGTCGTATTCAATAACGGTGCCCACGACAGCGTGGGCGGTCAGCCTACCGTGGGTCTGGCGATAGACCTCCCTGGCATAGCCAAGGCGGCCGGGTACCAGCAGACTTTCAGCGTAAGCTCGAAAGAAGAACTTGAAAAACTTCTTTCTTCTCTCATGGATCAGACATCTTGTGTAGGGCCTGTATTTGTTGAGGTGAAAGTCAGAAGAGGTAATCGCAAGGATTTGGGACGCCCCACCACCACACCTGCTGAAAACAAAAAGGCTTTGATGACATTCTTAAAAGATTAATCAATAATGGGAGCCGGTAAACGCAAGACAGGCCTGCAGCGCCAATTGTCGCCTGCTCATGTGTGGTCGATAGCTTTCGGCTGCATTATCGGGTGGGGTGCGTTTGTTAATCCCGGCAAGAAATTCCTCCCTAATTCTGGTGTTGACGGTACGGCTATCGCTATGCTGGCAGGTGCACTGGTGATGATAGTCATAGCGTTTACCTATGCATATATGGTTCCACGTTACCCCAAGGCAGGAGGTGAGTTTACCTTTGCCAAGGCATGCCTGGGGCGTAAGACGGCTTTTCTCTGTGGCTGGTTTCTGATGGCGGCCTATCTGACCAATGTGCCGATGAACTCCACAGCCATAGGACTGATAGTAGATGGCCTTGACGGCGGAAGTGATATCCTGAAATGGGGCTTCCGGTATGAGGTGGCAGGCTTTGACGTATGGTGTGGTGAGATGGTTCTTGCCGCGGGTGTGTTGCTGCTCTTCGGCTGGTTGAATATTATCGGCGTGAAGAAGGCGGGTGTTATACAGACATTATTGGCATCCATGCTGGCACTCTCTGTCGTCATCCTTTCCATAGCTGCGCTGGTGAGTGCCAGTGCCGATGCAGCTAACCTGTCGCCTGTTTGGGGTTTTGATAAAACGGCAGCCATGGCGGCGAATGCCACGACAGATACGATAGCCTGCTATGCTCATGTGGGCCGACAGGGTGTTGTGACTGCTATCCTGGCCACTTTTGCCATTACCCCATGGGCATTTGTTGGTTTTGAGACTATTCCGCAGGCAGCTGAGGAGTTCAGATTCTCATACAGCAAAGTGATGCTTATCATGACTGTCGCCATACTTTTCGGGGCATTTGTATATATTGCCAACAACTATGTTGCGGCAATCGCTGTCAGGGAATGGCCCGACAAGGTCATGGCAGGAGAATGGGTGCTACTGTGTGCTGCTGAGAATATGCTTGGAGTATCAGGAAAGATATTATTGGGCATCGCTGTGTCGTCGGCGGTTCTCTCGGGAATAATGGGGTTTTACCTGGCTTCCAGCCGCCTTATGTTCTCCATGGCAAGGGAAGGCTATCTGCCCGAGGTGTTTGCCCGTATAGACGAACGTTACGGTACCCCGCGCAACGCCATTCTTTTTTGTATCCTGATATCGTTGTCGGGACCGGTGCTCGGCCGTGAGGCGCTCGGCTGGTTTGTTGACATGAGTGCCATTGGGGCGTCGGTGGGTTTCTTCTTCACCAGCCTCTCTTGTCTCCATACCATGAAGGACAGGGGTGAGGGAACTTTGTTGCTGAGGATGATAGCATTTGCAGGTGCTGCATTTTCCATATTGTTTGTTATACTGCAGTTAGTACCTATACCAGGATTGCCAGGTGTTCATTATGGCAAAGAGTCATATATTATGCTGCTGGTATGGATTGTACTGGGAAGTGTGTTTTTAATGAGATTGCAAAAACAGAATAAATAATGATAAAGACAGCTGTAATCATGGCGGCCGGGATGGGAATACGGTTTGGTCATTTCACAGAGAGAATTCCCAAGGGTTTTGTTCCTTTCAAGGGAAAGCCCATGGTTATCCGCAGTATTGAGACATTGATTTCCTGCGGAATAGAGCGTATCATCATAGGCACAGGCTATAAACGTGAATCCTACGAGGACCTTCAGCAGAAGTATCCCCAGATAACGTGTGTGTACAGTCCCCGCTATGCTGAGACCAATAGTATGTACACGCTATATAATTGTCGTGAGGCTATTGGTGATAATGATTTCTTGCTTCTGGAGTCCGATTTGGTCTATGAACAAAGGGCGATAAGTGATTTGATTGCCTGCCCCTTTGACGATGCCATGCTGATAACGCCTGTGACAAAATTCCAGGACCAGTATTATGTGGAGATGAACGACCGCTGTGAACTGGTGGCATGCTCCACAGACCGGGACGCCCTTCAGCCCTCCGGAGAACTGGTAGGCATTCATAAAATCAGTAATCGCTTCTACCAGCTTCTGGCAGAAGACTATGGCCGTGTGGCTGAAGAGAAACTTCGGCTGGGTTACGAATACCAGTTGCTTGACGTGTCGCGCAGGATTACCCCAATGTATGTGTTGTGCCTCCAAGGGTTGCTATGGTATGAGATTGATGATGCTGCCGACCTTGCCTTCGCTGAGAAAAATGTGCCAATTGACTGATTCAAGAATATAAATATGATATCATAATGGAATCCATAAAGAGAAATGTATTGCTCAATCCTGGTCCTGCCACGACTACTGATACGGTGAAATATGCTCAGGTGGTTCCCGACATCTGTCCTCGTGAAAAGGAATTTGCCGGACTTATGAAAGGTTTGCGTGCTGACCTTCTCAAAATAGTCCATGCTCCTGCCGACCTGTATACTTCGGTGCTGTTTTGTGGATCGGGCACCATCAACATAGATGTCTGTATCAACTCTCTCTTGCCAGAAGGCAAGAGAATACTAATTGTCAACAACGGTGCATATAACGCCCGTGCCGTTGAGGTATGCCAGATGTATCATCTCCCCCATATTGACTTGCGCTTTGATGTGTTTAAACAGCCTGACCTGGGCATTGTGGAACAGACTTTGAGGGAAAATCCTGATGTTGCCGTGGTATATTGCTGTCATCATGAGACTGGGACGGGTATACTGAATCCTATCAGGGAGATAGGTGCCCTTGCCCATCAGTATGGCGCTGTCTTTGTCAGCGATACGACCTCTTCACTCGGAATGATTCCCCTCGATGTTGTGAAGGATAATGTTGATTTCTGTATGGCTTCTGCCCAAAAGGGTTTGATGGCTATGTCGGGTCTGTCGTTTATTATTGGAAAGACAAATATCATCAAGGCTTCCAAGAACTATCCCACACGTTCCTATTACTGCAATCTCTTTATGCAGTATGACTATTTTGAGAAGACGGGTGAGATGCATTTCACACCACCTGTACAGACCATTTACGCCACTGTCCAGGCACTCAAGGAATATTTTGAAGAGGGTGAGCAGGCTAAGTTTGCACGCCACAGGGCAGTTTATGAGGCTATCCACGAGGGACTGGAGAAAATAGGCCTGGAAACAGCTGTTGACCGCAAGATGGAGTCGGGCCTCGTTGTCTCGGTGAAATATCCAGACGACCCTAACTGGGATTTCAAAAAGGTACATGACTACTGCTACGAGCGTGGTTTTACCATCTATCCTGGCAAGATAAGTACCACCGATACTTTCCGCCTATGTGCGCTGGGTAAGATTTATCCTCAGGATATAGAGGATTTCTTTGTTGTCCTGAAAGAGGCGATGAGCCATTATGGAATTAAACTTAAATAAAAAATGGCATCCTACGACATTCGTCCCCTGCAACTGCGCATTCTGGAGATACTGCTGGTAATAGACAAGGTTTGCCGTGAACATGGCTTGCGTTACTATCTGGCAGCTGGCACCATGCTCGGCGCTGTGCGTCACAAAGGCTTTATTCCTTGGGATGATGATGTAGATATTGCTATGCCGCGCAAAGACTACGACATGCTCATGCAATATGGCAGAGAATGGCTACCGGCTCCATACGAGGCTTTGTTTGCTGAGAACAATCCTGACTATCCGGGCAATTTTGCCAAGGTTGTTGACAGCAGTACAACCCTGATAGAACGTGCCCACCATTCTTATGTCGGAGGTATTTATGTGGATGTATTTCCTATTGACGGAATGACCTCTAACAAATTGTTGCAACACATTCATTTCGTCCGTTATTCGTTTTACAAGAAGATTATTTACCTGATTTGCAGAGACCCGTACAAACATGGGCATGGTCCCTCAAGCTGGTTGCCGCTGTTGTGTCGCAAAGTATTCACGCTACAAGGTACACAGGCAAAATTGTTAGGATTACAAAGAAAATATTCTGACAGGGAAAGAAAACTCTCTGTTGACCATGACATTGGCATGAGAGGCATTATGGACAAATCCATATATGGTACACCGACCGAGATTTTGTTTGAAGGCCATCTCCTTTATGGTGTGGAACAGGCTGACAGATATCTGAGCCAATTATATGAAGACTATATGACTATCCCTTCAGGCGAGAAACAACGTCAGCATAATTTCTATTATTTGGATTATAATCTGCCTTACCGCCAATATGTTGACACTCGGGATTTTGTCAAGGATAATCCGTCGGCTGTTTTATAGCAGTTAAACAAATAGGGATGACTATGGCCTTCAATATATCCTCTCCTCATGGCGAGAGGAATAGAAGGAAAGCAGCTAAAGGAAGAAAAATCTTTCTCCAACTTAGAGAGTAAAAAGTTTTGTAAAGAGTATAATAATTGTTTCTCTACTAATAAGATAATCCTCTCAATCTTCATATACTGAGAGGATTCTTTTGTAGAATTGTTCGTAACTAAGCATGGAGGAAAAATCATGCTGAGCCCTTTTGCCTAATGTTTCACAAAGTTCCTTGTTGCCTGTTATCCGGTTTAAGGCCACAGTCAGTGCTTCTGTATCAGAGGGAGGGACAAGAATACCGTTTATGTCATTCTTCACATATTCTGACTGTCCGCCGTTGTTGGTCGTAATCACGCACCGACCTTGTGACATATACTCCAGACATGCCAAAGAGAAAGATTCCCTTGCTATACTTGGAATCACACCGAAATCGGCTTGCTGAATATAGGAAATAACATTATCTCTGAAACCGAGGAGATGTACCCTGTCTCTCAGGTTCATCTGCTCAATTAATTGTCTCAGGTTTCTCACATAGACCTCATCTCCGCTGCCTATCAATACCAGGTGTATTGTTTCAGCAGAGGTTTTCCTGATGGCCTTGATGAGCACGTCAAGGCCTTTCTCTGCTGCCAATCGGCCATGATACATTGCCAATACAGCTTGAGAGGGGACGGAAAGCATTTCTCGCAGATTCTCTGTCTGAACTGTGGGTTGTGGTACGATGCTGTTATGTACTACCGAGAGTTTCTCTTCCGGGATTTTGGGATATGAACTCATGAACTCCATCTTTGCCAGGTTTGATACAAAGATGACACGATGGATGCTACGATACAACCACCTGTAAAGCCATGAGGTTTTACCTTGCCTGACCAGATGTCGTGTAACGATGAGCTTTACCTGACGGTTTCCTGCTATCTTGCAGGCATATAGCACGGTGAAGGCATCTTTGAAATTATGAACATGAACTATGCATGCTTCTCTGCCAATGACTTTCGCCATGTGCATACTGCTCACTATATCGCCTATCCCTTTCAAGCTCAAGGTGTGGATTGGTATGTTTAGTGTGAGCAACTGTTTCAGGACGGGCTGACAAGGACGACAAAACAATTCTACTTGGTGTCCGTCTTTGATGAGATGCTGACAGAGGTCGAATACATATTGTTCGCCGCCACCCCACACCTTGTTGGATATGACATGATAGATTCTCATTTATCAAGTTTTTCGTTGACATGGCGTTCGTATACCTTTGCCAGGTAGTAGAACTTGCTGCAGGCAGAGAATGCTGCTTTGATGAAGCCTGCACGCCCTTCGAGACATGCCCCTTCAATAAAATAATATTTGATGAAGCGCCACAGGGGAGAGAATATCATTTGGAATAGGGAGGCATTATGCTGATGACGCTTATTGAGGTCATCCTCTGTGTAATCGTTCATCTTTTTGATTTGCCCGCTGATGCTAATGCCGGCATGGATGAGTGCGTACTTGGTGTCTCGTGGCATGTGTCCGATAGTGCCATTGATGGTGGGTACGGAGTGAATGGTAGGTGGCCAAGTGGCTTTGGTCTGATCCATAAAACGCAATTGGGAGTCAGGGTAGGAAGCCTTAATCCATTTGCCGAGAAACATATTTTTGCGGTGAATGTAAAGGGCATCGGCATGGTCGGGCTGAGAGATGTAGTTGTAAAGATACTCCCTAAGTTGAGGGGTAACAACTTCATCGGCATCAACAGCGAGCACCCATTGGTTGGACACGGAGTGTATCGCAAAATCGCGTGCTGGCTCAGGTACGGTATAGTTTTTCTTAGGGAAAGTGACGATTTTACATTGGTATTGACGGGCAATGTCAAGAGTATTGTCGGTACTTTCCATGTCGCATACTAACACCTCGTCAAAATCCTTGACTGATTCAAGAGTGTATGCCAATAACTTTGCGGCATTGTAAGTGTGAACGACTACTGAGATTTTCATTTTTGTCATGCAATAGTGTGTATTTTATGCAAATGTAACTCATTTTTCTCAGAAAGAAGAATAAAATGCCCTTTTTCAGTTATAATTGCTAACTTTGCAAAGAGTAGACAAATAAAAATGAATTGTCGGATAGAACTCAACAAATCATATCTGTACGCAGATGCTCTTGAGACATTCATGAGGGACTTGGAGCGAAACTTTGACTCCCAGGGTGAATTGCTGGCGGCTAACGGAAGAAACATTATCAAGAGTTTTGATCTGAAAGTTAATGGCTGTCAGGACGAGAAAATAGTAGTAAAATACTTTCGCTTGAAAAATATCTTCCAGAAAATACTATACAGTTATGTTGTATCCTCTAAGGCAAAAAGGGCATTTGATAACGGGTTAAAGTTGATAGCGGCAGGCTGTTCAACGCCTATGCCTATGGCTTATGGCGAAATATGGAAACGGGGTATTTTGCAAAGTTGCTATTATGTGACAGCTTGTACTATGGATGTCTCGGTGAGGACACTTTTGGAGGAACAGTTTGACAAGCCTCTGGCGAGGGCTTTCGCAAAATTTATAGCTCGGTTGCATGAACATGGCCTGGTACATCACGACTTGAATTTCTCCAATGTCTTGTACCATCAGGATGAGGACGGTTATGTTATTTCGGTGATAGACATCAATAGAATGACGATGATGTCGCCTGCGAGATTGTCTTTGAGGACATGTAAAGATGATTTTGTGAGGTGGACCGATCGTAAGGATCTGTTTGAGTTTGTCATTCGGGAGTATGCTGAAGCGAGAGGACTTGACATCGAGCGGGTACTGGCCTTGGTGTCGGCGATGAAGATGAAACATGACAAGGCATGGAAACGCAGGAAACGCTTCACGGGCCAACTGAAGAAATGGGTCGGTATTAAAGGATAAAACCGGCAGAAAAGTATGTGTTTGTTGATATAGCAATTTGTAATGTTGTGCTGTATACTGGAAAACAGGTATGACATTCCTGGTTTCAAAACAATTTGTACATTTGTTGTTAAAAAAGTGCTGATTTTCTTGTGTATAAGAAAAAATAGCACTATCTTTGCACCATAGAAGGAGTGGGAGGCCCGAAAGAGCTTCTCATTTTTTTAATCTTTCCGATTTAATAGATTTATGATAGAAAAGAAAAAGGTAATTGAGATTGTTAACAAGTGGTTGGAAGGTAAGAATTATTTCTTGACAGATTTGACTGTTGACGAGAATAATCACATCGTTGTTGAGATAGACGACAAAGAAGGCGTCTGGATAGATGATTGTGTGGATTTAAGTAAGTATATAGAGTCTTATCTTAACCGTGATGAGGAGGATTATGAACTTGAAGTCGGTAGTGCTGGTCTTGGTCAGCCGTTCAAGGTCCTCCAGCAGTATTACAATCATGTGGGGGACGAGGTTGAAGTTCTGACGCAAGGCGGAAAGAAATTCAAGGGTGTCCTTAAAGATGTTGACGAGCAAGGTGTTGTTGTGACCGTCCTGAAGAAAATAAAACCAGAAGGAGCCAAAAGGCCAAAAATGGAGGCAGTCAGTGAAAATTATTCGTTTGCTGATTTGCGTTCAGTGAGCTATGCTATTGATTTTAAGAAATTGAAATTGAAAAAATAATATATATGGTAAAAAAGAATGAGAATATCCTCAACCTGGCAGACAGCTTCGCTGAGTTCCGTGAGAACCGGAATATAGATGCGGCTACCCTGGTGGGGGTAATTGAAGAGAGTTTTAGAAGTATCTTGGCAAAACTCTATGGTACAGATGAGAATTTTGACGTGATCATTAATCCGAAAAACGGAGACTGTGAGATTCACCGCACCCGTATCGTTGTTGAAGACGACAATGTACAAGATCCCAACAAAGAAATGCCATTGAGCGAGGCACGTGGCATTGCTGATGATTATGAGGTTGGTGAAGAAGTCAGCGAAAGTTTTGACTTCAAGAAGTTTGGCCGTCGTGCCATCCTGACACTCCGTCAGACTTTGGCAAGCAAGATACTTGAATTGGAGCATGATTCTTTGTATAATAAGTATAAAGATATGGTGGGACAGATTGTTTCTGCTGAAGTATATCAAATATGGAAGAATGAGATGATGCTCATAGATGACGAGAACAATGAGTTGATTTTGCCGAAGAGTGAACAGATTCCCGGTGACTTCTTCCGTAAGGGAGAACCTATCCGTGCGGTGGTCCTGCGTGTAGATAACCAGAACAATAATCCAAAGATATATTTGAGCCGTACATCTCCTGACTTTCTCCGTCGTCTTTTGGAGGAAGAGGTACCAGAAATTGCAGACGGATTGTTTACGGTGAAGGACATAGCCCGTATTCCTGGTGAGCGTGCTAAAATAGCCGTTGAGAGCTATGATGACAGAATTGACCCTGTAGGTGCCTGCGTGGGTGTGCGTGGACGTCGTATTCATGGTATTGTACATGAGTTGCATAATGAGAATATAGATGTGATTAACTATACAGCCAATACCGAGCTATATATTGAACGTGCATTGAGTCCAGCTCAAGTATCCAAGGTGTATTTGGATGAGGTAAACCGCAAAGCAGAAGTCTATCTCAAACCAAAAGAGGTTTCTCTCGCAATTGGTAAGAGCGGCTTGAATATCAAGCTGGCTTGTATGCTGACAGGCTATACTATTGATGTGTTCCGTGAGAACGAGAATGACGAGACGGAAGAGGATATCTACTTGGATGAATTTAACGACGAAATTGACCAGTGGGTAATAGATGCCATAAAGAATGCAGGATGGAAGACAGCCCGCGAAGTTTTGGCAGCTTCTCGCGAAGTCCTTCTTCAAAGCACAGACCTTGAAGAGGATACGATGGATAATGTGTTGAGAATATTGAAAGCGGAATTTGACCAAGAATAAAATATATGGGAGTTAGACTGAATAAGGTATTAAGAGAATTTAATGTTGGATTACAAACTGTAGTTGACTATCTTGACAAAAAGGGATTCAAGGTAGATGCTGACCTTAACGCCAAACTTTCTGATGAAGCTTATCAGATAGTCAGAGAGGAGTTTGGCAAAGATAAACTTCTGAAGAGCGAAGTGGAGAAATTAATGTCGCAACGTCAGGAGGTTAAAGAGAAAAAGGTCGCTGTGGCTCCTCGTAAGGAAGAGGTTATAAAAACCGAGATACCTCAGGATGTTCTCCCCCAACTTAAAAAAGTTGGTCAAATAGACCTTGAAAAAGTAGTCGCTAAACCTGTAGAGCAGAAAAAAACGGAGAAACCTGTCATAAAGGAAAAACCAAAAGTTGCGTCAAAGAAGGAGATTACACCGAAGGAGACACCAAAGGAGGTAACTGTAGAACCAGAGAGACCAGAGGGACAAATGGCTGACAAAGCAGAAATTAAACAAAAGTTGCAGCCAGCTCCTGAGGTAGTTACTGAGACAAAAGAGAATCCTCAGGAAGAACCTCCGATGCAAAAAGCAAAAGAGGAAATATTCAGGCCTCATGTCCAGCATGCAATTAACGGACCCAAGGTGTTGGGTAGCATAGATTTGTCTGCCATAAACGAATCTACTCATCCTCAGAAGAAAACCAAAGAGGAGAAGCGCAAGGAGCGTGAAGAGAAGTATATGCAGAAAGAAGCTCGCAAGAAACGTAATCGTATACAGGGTAATAAAGTAGATATATCCAGCGAGGTTCGTAAGGATGATGAGTTTGAACAAGATAATCGCCAATATGACAATGTTCAGAGCAAAGAGCTGCGTCCCAAGAAACAGAACAAGAAACAAAAGGCGCAACCTGTCAAGCAATTAGTCAGCGAAGAAGATGTTGCAAAGGAGGTAAAGAAGACTTTGGCACGTCTTACCAATAAGCAAAAAGCTTTCGGCAGCGGCGTTAAACACCGCAAGGAGAAGCGTGACCTTGTCCGAGCCAATATGGAAGAAAGGCTGAGCGAGGAAGAAAGCCAGAGCAAGATATTGAAGTTGACTGAATTTGTGACTGCCAATGAGCTGGCAAGCATGATGGATATCCCCGTCACTCAGATTATTGCAACATGTATGAGTATTGGTATGATGGTGAGTATCAATCAGCGTCTTGATGCAGAGACAATCAACTTGGTGGCTGAAGAATTCGGATTTAAGACCGAATACGTCAGCGCATCTGTTTCAGAGGCAGTGCAAGAAGAAGCAGATAGCGAGGATGAATTGCAGATAAGAGATGCTATCGTTACTGTGATGGGTCATGTTGACCATGGTAAGACCTCGTTGCTGGATTATATCCGAAAGACATCAGTCATTGCCGGAGAAGCAGGTGGTATTACCCAACATATAGGAGCATATAACGTTACACTGGAGAACGGCAGGCATATAACATTCCTGGATACTCCAGGTCACGAGGCTTTTACAGCGATGCGTGCCCGTGGTGCTCAGGTGACAGACATAGCTATTGTTATCATCGCAGCTGATGATGGTGTTATGCCACAGACAAAGGAGGCTATTACTCACGCCCAAGCTGCCGGTGTTCCTATTGTGTTTGCCATCAATAAGATAGATAAGCCAGGGGCTAATCCTGAAAAAATCAAGGAGGAACTGGCGGCAATGAACCTTCTCGTGGAAGACTGGGGAGGAAAATACCAATGCCAGGAGATTTCGGCAAAACAGGGTATCGGAGTTAATGATCTTCTTGATAAGGTCCTGTTGGAGGCCGACATGTTGGAACTGAAAGCCAATCCTAACCGACGTGCAACCGGTACAGTCATTGAGTCCTCATTAGATAAAGGACGTGGTTATGTGGCTACTGTGATTGTAAGTAATGGTACACTGCGTGTCGGTGACAATGTCATAGCTGGAACATGCTATGGACGTGTAAAAGACTTGTCTGATGAGCGTGGAAAGCGTACTAACAATGTAGGCCCGGCTCATACAACCATTGTTCTTGGCTTGAACGGTGCACCTCAGGCTGGTGATACTTTCCATGTGATGGAAACAGAGCAAGAAGCACGTGAAATAGCCAATAAACGCCTTCAACTTCAGCGCGAACAAGGCTTGCGGACCCATAAACTACCTACTTTGGATGAATTAGGCCGCCGTATTGCCTTGGGTGATTTCCAGGAATTGAACCTGATAGTCAAAGGCGATGTAGATGGCTCAGTAGAAGCTTTGAGCGATTCTTTCATCAAGTTGTCAACAGAGAAGATAGCAGTTAATGTGATTCACAAGGCAGTGGGACAGATTACAGAAACAGATGTTTCTCTGGCTGCCGCATCACAAGCCATCATTATAGGTTTTCAAGTGCGTCCCAGTGCAGATGCGCGCCGTGAAGCTGAAAAGCAGGAAGTGGATATCCGTCTGTATTCTGTGATTTATGATGCTATTCATGATGTGCAAGATGCTATGGAGGGTATGCTGAAGCCTGTTTTGAAAGAAGAAGTCACGGCAACTTTGGAAGTTCGTCAGGTATATCGTATCAGCAAGGTGGGTACTGTTGCTGGTGCCTTTGTAACAGACGGGAAAGTACATCGTAATGACAAGGCGCGTCTGATTCGTGACGGTATAGTGAAATTCACAGGTGAAATCAATGCCTTGAAACGTTTCAAGGATGATGTAAAAGAAGTCGGCTTGAATTATGAATGTGGTATCAGTTTAACAAATTACAACGATATCGTTGAAGGAGACATCATAGAAACCTTCCAAGAGATAGAAGTCAAGCAAACGCTATAATAATCAAGAATATAGTGGCTCAGATAGATATTGTCATTATACTGATTGCGGTGTGGGGGGCATACCGCGGTTGGAAGAATGGTTTTCTTAAAGAGGTTGTCTCTACGTTAGGTTTCCTCTTGGGTTTGTTTATAGCTTATCGTCTATATGCACAGTTTGGAGATTTTTTGGCTCCGCATATAGGTGTTAATTCTACGACAAGTACAATAGTGGCACGTCTGATAGCTTTTATGTTGTTGTGGGTTGTATCGCCCATAGTCTTGGGCTTGCTGGCGACTCTGGTTACCAAAACACTGAAAGGGTTGCATGTTGGATTTTTGAATTCAATGGCAGGTTCTTTGTTGGGTGTGGTGAAATATGTCGTTCTGCTAAGTTTTATCTTCGGAGCAATGAGTATGCTGGGAATCATCAGCAAAGAAAAACGCGATGAATCAAAATGCTACCAAAAAGTAGCTGCGATAGCGAATAGTGTTTTCAAGGAGGCTCAGTGGAAAAGAAGCAAGAAGGAAATGCCTATTGAAGAAGACGTAGCTGATACTGTTTGGATTCCTATTCATCATGAGTCGAAATAAGATGACTGAAAAAACTTCAGAGGAGAATTTTGTCAAACAAGTTACTGAGCAACAGTATGCTTATGGCTTTTCTACGGAAATAACTTCTTATGATGTTATAGGGAAAGGACTTAATGAGGATGTCGTCCGTATGATATCTGCCCGGAAGGAAGAGCCGGAATGGCTTCTTGAATTCCGTTTGGAGGCATTTCGCTATTGGAAAACACTGAAACAGCCCACTTGGGGGCATGTTCGTCTTCCGGAGATTGATTATCAGGCTATTTCTTATTATGCCGACCCTCGAAGCAAAAAAAAGGCATCCAAAGACATAGATCCTGAATTAGAGAAAACTTTTGACAAATTGGGTATACCCTTGAACGAACGTGCAGCCCTGAGTGGTGTGGCTGTTGATGCCGTGATGGATTCTGTTTCTGTGCGTACCACATTCCGCGAGAAACTTGCTGAATTGGGTGTTTTGTTCTGTTCTTTTTCAGATGCTGTTAAGCAATATCCTGATTTGGTACGCCAGTATTTGGGATCGGTAGTGCCTTATCGTGATAATTTTTATGCCGCATTGAACAGTGCTGTATTCAGCGACGGTTCATTTGTCTATATCCCAAAGGGTGTGCGTTGTCCAATGGAACTATCTACTTATTTCCGTATTAATGCTATTAATGTCGGTCAGTTTGAGCGGACACTGATAGTTTGTGATGATGGCGGGTATGTCTCTTACTTGGAAGGCTGTACGGCACCTATGCGTGACGAGAATCAGTTACATGCAGCTATCGTTGAGATTGTCGTCAACGAAAATGCAGAAGTGAAGTATTCTACTGTGCAGAATTGGTATCCGGGAGATGCCGAAGGAAAAGGTGGGGTATATAATCTGGTAACTAAGCGCGGCTCTTTGAAAGGTAATAATAGTAAATTGTCATGGACACAAGTGGAAACCGGTTCTGCCATTACATGGAAATATCCGAGCTGTATTCTGTGGGGAGACAATTCTCAGGCAGAGTTCTATTCTGTTGCTGTTACAAATCATTATCAGGAAGCCGATACAGGCACTAAGATGATACATCGGGGTAAGAATACGCGCAGTACGATTGTGAGTAAGGGTATCTCCGCAGGTCATAGCCAAAACTCTTATCG
>ONKB01000022.1 GCA_900318305.1 uncultured Prevotellaceae bacterium
AAAATGTCGGAACACTTGTAAATCAGCAACATAAAAGAGAATCTCATATCCAACTCGCTTTATATTTTTGTGTCGGAAAATCCCGATATCGGAGGATTCTTATTGCTTGAATCCTGATACGATTTCGTCAGGTCTTAACCCTAATTTGCGTTGGAAATTTATGAATACTGCCTCCTATATAAGAAAAAACAAACTTCTGAAAAAAGGCTCACCAGTAAATATCTGTGTTTGCTTACAGATTGTAATGAAGAAAAAAACCGGAAAAACACTTTTTGATGTTTGCAGCTCTTTCAGAGCTTATGTGCCAAGTACTCTGCCTTGCCTTTAAGAGCAAGCTCTTACGTCCAAGCCATAGTACTTGACATAACTATAGTTATTACAAACATCAAAAAGCAAAAACACCGCCCTTCGGGCTAAAAAAAAAGCCTCACCCCTTGCCCTCTCCAGAAGGCGAGGGAGACATCATACATCTTACCTCTTCCATCTTACATCATACTGGTTCCCGAGCCTGTCGAAGGACATACCTCTTAAACACCTTAAACCCTTTAGGTTATCGTTAAGGTTAACGTTCCGTTAAGGGAGAGGCTCTCAGACCTCTTACATCATCTCCTAAATCTAAACACAGAGTTTTGCAGGTGTTTATCTTATAACGTGAAAGCTATAACCCTCCACTGGTACACTTTTCAATTACTATTTACATCGTATTTTGACAGATATACCCTCACTGATACGAAACTCACACTATTTTACAACAAGGAGAATATGTCTTTAACTTTAATGGTCCCAATTATCTCAAAAATTGTATCTTTGCACAGTGTTCTCATTGCGGAACACCGAGACTTTTTGAACAAACAAAGCGTTATGCTTATCTTGTAGTTGGAAACGTGAGAAACTTTCAATGATAGCAAGAAAGTGTAATGGTTTGCGCATATAGCGTGGACTGATTACTACATCTTCTATCAAAGGTTCTCTCACGACCTCCAACTAAAGAAGTAGCACATCAGTGCCACGCTTTTATTTATATGAAAACTATGCAAACAATGAGGAAAAAGACAAGAAGTGTATTATTGCTGTTAATTGGGCTCTTACTGTTGATTATTCAACTGAAAGCAGATACAGGAAAAGACTATTATCAGCAAATTGTCAAGATGAAAGACGGAAAAGAAGTGCGTTTTCTACTTGACACAAAATCTGAAATGAAAATCATTGGAGACAGTCTCGGAACTGACAGGAAGATTACATTCAAGACAAAATCAGGCTCAAATACCCTCAACATCAACCTTATCAGTTCTGTCGGATTTGAACAATACATGCCTGAAGAATGTACTCTGGATAGAGAAATCGGGAAAGACAGTAGATTTAGTTTGTTTACTGAAGCTCTGAGACAAACCGGCCTGATAGATTCCATCAAGGCAATCCAATTGAGGACGTATAGCCTTGATATGCTGCCACAGGGGGATATCAATAAGAATCCATACCCAGCCAATGTGTGTCAAAAAGGCTTTACTGTTTTTGCAGAAACCGATTCTGTTATGCATCTCAACGGAATTAACACGTTTGATGATTTAGTAGCTTATGCAAACAGTATCTATGCTACAGCCACAGAGTGGTATGATTATATCGGAGCGAAAAGTTTGTCTATCAGTACGGGCAATGATTATACTAACCCTCTCAATGCTCTCAATATGTTTGTGGCATATCATCTGCTAAATACCGCTATTCCAGAAAACTGGCTAATCTATGAACACACAAACAGTCCTTATTGGAATTACAGCCCAAACATATCTCCCTACGACTACTATGAAACGATGCTCCCATCTACTCTCATTAAAGTATGGGAGCCTTATCCGGGACAACGTATCTATATAAACCGGTATCAAACAAACAACACGCTGACAGATGAGACGGGGACTCAAGGGACTGCCATAATGCATGAATTAAAAAAAGAAGGAATAGAAATATTAAGAAGCGAACATTCTATAACAGCACATAATGGTTATGTTCATCCTATAGGAAACATGCTTGTTTACGACAAGACTGTTCCCCAAGGGGTGCTGCATGAACGGATGAGATTCAACTGCACAACACTCATGCCCGAACTGATAACAAACGGCTGGCAGCAATATTCTGCGGGAGAAATACCTTTCATTAATTATGACGACAATATTGTAGGCATCCCTCTTGACTATAGCGAGAATATCATATTTAACAACCAAAATGTTTATATGGCTTACCTGACACATGGTACAGGCTGTCTGTACCAAGGTGACGGACTGCTGATTTGGGGAAACTGCCGCGACTTTGATGTCTGCATCAAACTTCCTCCAATACCATCTGGAAAGTATGAAATCAGATTACCCTATATTCCTTCTGCCAATGGCGGAATAGTGCAGTGCTACTGGGGAACAAACAGACAGAGCCTAATGGCACTCGGTATTCCCGTAGATTTCCGGAAAGAAGCGGCTTCTATTGGATGGACGAAGAGTTCTGAAGAAGAGGATTCTGGTGTAGCTTCCGACAAGTATCTGCGCAATATGGGTTACATGCGTGGCGCATACTCATATTGTGAATCAGGCAAAGGGAAATGGAGCGAGACAAACAACTGCCGGGTATGTGGCAGTGGCACAATTGTTATAAGGAAGATTATAGGCCAAGTATCCACGGACGGTCAGGCGAGCTGGCTACGACTGAAAGGGGTAACAGATAGCGACTTTCAATTCCTGCTTGATTATATTGAGCTCTGTCCGGTCTCAGTTTACGAGAACGACACCTATATGGAAGACTGGTTCTAAACAAACCGTTTTGTCAGTATCTTTCCGATAAGGAAAGCACAAATGACACCAAGACTATTGGCGACAAAGTCCATCCACTCTCCACTGCGACGGCCGGCGGTGCAATAAGCCTGAATGAGTTCCAAGACACCGCTCATCAAAATGGGACACACTAAACTCACGACATACAGCCAGAAAAGAGACCACGGCGAATATTTGCGGGTATAGCGCCGGTATTCTATCCAGAAAACCGTCACCGTGCCGAAATACATCATGAAATGAAAGAATTTGTCAATGTTGCTCACGTCATCCAAGGAGGTTGACGGCGGAGTCATCAGGCACAGGTAAAAGATCAGTATGACACAAAAAACTGTAACGGGGAATGAGCGAATATATCTCATAGGGGGGTATTAAAAAAGAGGCGCAAAGGAATATCTCCACGCCTCTTTTTATAGGATATTTTGATTATTCAGCTTTAGGTGCTTCCTCCTCGGCAGGAGCCTCTTCTGCGGGAGCAGGTTCCTCGGCAGGAGTCTCTTCTGCGGGAGCAGCAACTTCCTCAGCAGGAGT
>ONKB01000015.1 GCA_900318305.1 uncultured Prevotellaceae bacterium
AACAAATCGCACTATTTCAACAAGTTATCAATTTGCTGGCAGTTTGACGTTCACGGGAAACGCCCTGTTTTCCCCAGGTGAGAGTGTCTTTTTTGTCCTTCACGACATGGATTGCTCAAAATATTAAAATCTCAGAGGGTAAAAACATGGCTTTTCCTGGCTTTACTGGCAAACTCTAAAATATCGGAACACTTGTAAATCAGCAACATAAAAGCGTCTCCCGTATCCAACCCGCTTTATATTTTTGTGTCAGAAAATCCCGATATCGGAGGATTTTTGTTGCTTGAATCCCGATGACATTTCGTCAGGTCTTAACCCTAATTTGTGTTGGAAATTTATGAATACTGCCCTCTATAAGAAAAGGCAAACTTCGGAAAATATGGGCTCGGCTGCAAGCCTGTGTTTGATTTAGCAAAAAAAATAAAAACCCTCACTTCAGTATGTGTCGGACTTACGGTCTTTATAAGATGCAAGGTAACTATTTTTCCTTGTGAGCAAACTCACAGATAAAAATAAAAATATCCACCTTAAATCTTTATCTCTTGCAGAGCCATCACATACTTCGTGAGCAAAAACATCGCCCTTCGGGCTAAAAAACATCCTCTCCCTGACACTCTCCTCAAGGGAGAGAACTGTTATATCATTGACTTTAAGCAACTTAACATTTCCCTCTCTTGAGGAGAGGGTTAGGGAGAGGCTTTGAGACTTTTGCCGGTGAGCACAAAAAAGAGGTGAGACCTTTTGTGTAGGTCTCACCTCTTCAGGTTATATCAAGACTACGGTATCAGAATGTCACCTTCAAACCAAGTTGGGCATGCCAACGAGAGAAGATATTGTTAATTGATGGACCGGTAGTACCTGTGTAAGAGAATGTTCCTTCACGACTGTCGCCGTTAATGGCAATAGACTCAACCTTCAACGGGGAGACAGCTGTAGTACTTGAGTAGTATGTACCCCACTTCTTGTTCAGGAGGTTGGCAACGTTGGTGATGTCAAGTGACAACTGAACCTTACCACCTCTCTTGTTGTAGAAGAAGTTCTCTGCAAAGTGGAAATCAAAATGGTTCTCCCATGGAGCCATGGCACCAAAACGCTCAGCGAACTCGCCTCTGTGTTCCTTAGCATAGCGGTCATTGGCACACCAAGCCTGGAAGTTGACCTTGTCATCAGGAGTCTTCCAGTTCATCAACTCAATCTCAGCATCTGTCGGGATGTACAGCAAAGTGTGTCCCGAGCGGCCGTCACCGTTGAATGTCTTGTTGTTGTTGCCGCTGGTAGACTCAGACATGGTCAGGCTATAACGCATACCTGTGTTGCCATAGTATGTCAGGCCAACTTCTGTATTGAGCAGGCCACCTGCATACTTCGGAGAATTGAACATGGCACGAACCTTAACCTGATGAGGCATGTCAAACATAGAGTAGCTCAGCTTGGCCTCATTGACATCGGTAGAAGCGTAGTTGTTCCAGTTGGACAGAGCTACAGAAGACAGACCGTCGTTGACAGCCTTGGAGTGTCCGAAGGTATAGCTTGCGCTCAAATCAAGACCGAAGTTGAAACTCTTCTCAATCTTGGCAATAAACTGATAAGAATAGCCCTGGTTGATACTGCGGAGGTTGATGATGTTGTAGTATGCACCCGCGTTAGTACTGTAATAAGGTACAGAGCTTGCCTCAACACCAGGAACAACATAAGAGCGCTGGCTGGTCTCCTTGAGGGCCAGGTTCTCGAAGTAAACAGCATTCAGATTCTTGGAATACAATGCCTCTACAGAAGCCTTGAAACCAGCACCGAAGTCTTGCTCCAAAGCCAAGTTGGAACGCCATGTCTGCGGATATTTGAAACTACCGCTGACAGTATTGATGGTAGGTTTGGCAGAAGAAGCTCCTGACTGAACAAGAGCCATCTGATCCTGCCAATGATCAAGCTGGTTTGCAACGGTATACAGGGTGGTAGATTTCATTTCCATACCTGTGTTGCTGTAAACATTGCTCAGCCATACAAACGGCACACGACCTGTGAACAAGCCCGTTCCACCACGCAACAAAGTCTTCTTTGACTTGTTGAGATACAAGCGGAAGCCTACACGCGGAGAAGTCAATATCGTGAAATCAGGCACCTGACCTACCCTTACACCGTATGTCCTGGCATAAACAGATGTATTGAATGCAGGATTGGCTGTTGGTGAATTCCAGAAGAAAGGTGCATCAAAACGCAGACCATAGGTAAGCTGGAACAACTCAGAAGCGTCCCACTTGTCCTGTGCATAAAGGCCCAGCTGACCTGCCTGAACATTGGCGAGCCAACCATAGCTACCTGTCAGGGCATAGTCGGAATAGTTGTAGTAGTAGCGGGTTGCATTATTGTTGAGGAAGTCATTTATACCATTATAATAATACTCACCATTGGAATACTGATAGTAGCCGTTATAGAAGTTATAGGACTCATTGTGGGTACCGATGGTAAGTGTGTGGTTGCCCAGATAGAATGACAAGTTGTCCTCTATGGTGATGTTGTCCTGATCCAGACTATTGATGCCTGAAGAGTATTCCGTACCAATGTTAATGCTACCACTCTTTGTTCCAAATTCCTGAACATTTGTGATATATGCCGTAGGACCCTGATAAGGTACATCACGCCAGTCTCTTACACGGATATAAGAAGCACGGGCCTCATTGGAGATGATGTCGCTTAATTTTGAATGCAACTCAGCAACGAAAGAATGAGTGCGGTTAGTCTGCTTGTAACCAGAGTTGTTGAAATACAACGTTGTAGCAGAAGAGTTGGCCTTGTCCTGAGAAGCTCCGTTATACTGATAGCGGAATGTCAGCTTGTGCTTGTCGTTGATATTCCAGTCAATACGGCCTAACACGCCAAGACTCTGGGTCTGTACGTCCTTCGGACCGAAACTCTCACGGATACCTGTTCTCTGATAATAGAGTTCAGCTATCTGCTGAGCCAAAGCTGCTGTAACAAAAGAATTGTCATCTACACCAGGATACCAGGAGTTAGGGTAAGAATTCTTCTTGTACTCAGCACTGGCGAAGAAGAACAGCTTGTCCTTGATGATAGGGCCGCCAATGGTTGCACCAAAGGTCTCATCATACTGCTTAGTCATCTTATCGGTCTTCTGCAGAGCCTGATTATGACGGCCATAGAAGTTCTGGTTATTGTAGTAACCATATGCACTCCCGTGGAACTGGTTAGTACCTGACTTGGTGACAGCATTGATGGCACCGCCTGTGAAACCGCTCTGACGAACATCGAAAGGTGCTACAGATACCTGTATCTGCTCAATGGCATCGAGGGAGATAGGATTGGCACCTGTCTGACCACCGTTGGTACCTGATCCGGCAAGACCGAACACATCGTTACTTACCGTACCATCAATCTGGAAAGAGTTGTAACGGTTGTTGTTACCACTAACAGACACACCGCCGTACTTGGAAACAGATACAAGAGTAGTCTGCTTAATCACATCGTAGATGTTACGGTCAATTGTCGGAGCCAGTTCTATCTGGCTGTTGTTAAAGATAGTGGCTTCACCCCTTGTTGTTTGTTTGGCACTTACAACCACACCTTGCAGGAGAGTAGTATTCTCTGCCAGAGATGTTGACAGTTCGTAAGTCTCACCCAAAGACAATGACTTGATGTCAAACTCCTTGGTCTTGCTTCCAACATAACTAATAGTTACCTTGTAAGGACCACCGGCACGCATACCCTGAATGGTATAACGTCCTGACATGTTAGTGGCTGCGCCATACTTGGTACCTGAAGGTACATGGACTGCCTGGACAATTGCACCTATGACAGGGGCATTGTCCGTCTTGTCTGTAATCTTACCACTCATTGAAGACGTGGTAATCTGTGCTAATACGGATGATACTGTAAAAAATATCATCACCAATAGCAAATGCAATTTTTTCTGCATACGTTAAATTTTTAGGATTGATATTAAATATTTATTGTATTGAATTGATATTCTGACAATAAACAAGTCTGATTATGCTGCATCAGATACTTTGCTTGATTTATAGTGCAAAGATAACCTAAAAGTTAATACTACAAGGATATAATTTTTAAATTTTAATCACATTTATTAATTTATTAATAAGATTCAATTTGTGTCCGAAAAACAGGGACGAATCAAGGGATCACCTGCAAAAAACCCTGTGTTAAGATTCCATTTTGATAATATGAATCACTATCTTTGCAGAAACAAAATGTTACAACAATGAGAATACTGAAAACACTCACCATCGCAGTTTTACTGCTCACCCCTTTTTGGTCATACGCTCAAAGCGTAAGCGACTCTTTAGCCCTGATCAATGCAAACTGGAACTGGACCAAGCTTGGCAAAGGAGCTAAAGCCGGTCACGCCATCATCCCCATGTTTGGCGACAAGCAAAGCATTTCTGTCATTAAGTATCCTGCCAAGAGATTCAAGACATACATTATTGATGCCCAGCATCCCAATGAAGGCACCACACCAGCCATTGCCAAAAGACATAAAGCCAAAGCAGCCATCAATGCCAGCTACTTTGACATGAAGAAACTCATTCCGGCAACCTACTTCGTATCGGGTGGCAGAATTGTCGGAGACACATACAAGAATGAATTCTTCCGTTGCGACGGCTATGTCGCCACCAAGGAAGAAGGCTCTCACGAGATAGAGATTGCCTCTGTTGACACAAGCAAGAACAACATATATCCCTCACAATACCAATCACTTCTGGTATCGGGTCCTCTTGTTCTTATTGACAAGAACATTCCGCCGTTTCCCTCAAAATCCAACTTCTATGCCAATCGCCATCCACGCACCGTTATCGGTTTCGACGACAAGGGATATATCTATTTTGTCGTGATTGACGGCAGATGTCCCGACTATGGAGCCTATGGCGCAAATATTTCTGAAGTAGCCCATATCTCCCGTTATCTGGGCATGACCAATGCCATCAATCTGGACGGGGGCGGCTCATCTACCGCCTGGACGAAGAAGAGCGGTGTCATCAACTACCCATGCGACAACAGGAAGTTTGACCATGATGGTTGCCGCACAGTACCGAATATCATCATCATGAAATAAATATCAGCAGAGGGCCGGGAATTCCCGGCCCTCTGCTGATTTGTAACAACCAAACTATTTCGTAAACTGCATACCAAGTTGCATGCCGTCATAGTTTTTTGCTATGCCTGCAACAGTTGACAAGGTTGAATTAGATGTCAAAGTACTGGCATACTGTGCGAACTTCAGGAGTTTATCAGCCTTGAAGGTCAACTGCAACGCATTACCCTTGATGGCGGCATTGGCAGTAGCCACCTTCACACCTAAACCTGAATAAAAGGTCACCGTCGAACCTGAAACGGCATATTTTCCTTTGATGGTCTTTTTCTTCAGCTTTGCTGTGAAGGTAGAATCAGAGACAAAGGTAATCTTAGACATTCCTGAAGTAAATCCGTATTTCGACAACGAATTACCCAGTTTCTTCTGTACGGTATTGGCGATGACAGCTCCGCCGGCCTGGTTTAACAGTTTCTGGGAAGAGAACGCCACAGCAGGTTCAGAGTATGTCCAGGAGCCAGCCAAACTCTTGCTCGTCACAGTTTTAGTGCCAATAATGTTGTTGAAGACGGATGTCAGCACATCACCTGCAGAAGACTCTGTTGATTTCTTGCTGCTTTTATCGGAAGAAGACGAGAAGATACTGCCGAGAATATCTCCCAAGGAACTTTGCGCAGAGGTTTCTGTTGAAGCCATTGCAACAAAAAATAATGTCAAGTATATCAACCTTTTCATAAATCAATTATTTTGATATGATAATTTTCCATGTTCTTGCCTGTCCCTTGGGTCTCACGATATAAATCCCTTTGCCATATAGACTTCTCACGTCACCCGTGAGACATTCTCCAAGGAGAATACCCTGAGGATTAAATACTTCAACGATTTGGTTGCGGTTATCCAAGGTAACGGGTCTCACCCCCTCTATGCCGTCGTCCATATACACAAATGTTATATTCCCGTTATCTTTTCTCGTTATTTCCGTCAGAGTACGATTGAAGTACCCACCGCGGAAAGCTGTAGCCGCCGGCTGGGAAGTATTGGATATAACAGTATTATTGGTGTAGCCGGGATACATATCGCCCATGTAATCTTCTCTCGTTGCATAAACGATTTTGCCGCCAACCATTTCCCATGCAGGAACAGGGTTATTATCAGCACACAAAACAGACATGCGCTGATGGGAGGATATATTATTCACAGTATTGTTTATCCAAGAGCTGCTGCTATAGTCCACATGATACACCATCATACCTTCACCATAGTAGGAAGAAAACCATTTTGACGCCGTCCTGTTTTCCAGCATAAGATACTCATTGGCATTGGCTGCATTGGGAATCTTTATTGAGCGCACGCCCTCACGCCCTGCCAGAGGAGAGAGTTCCACACGTTGTTTCTTTACCTCCAGGACTTTGGGTTGTAACCAGCCCATGAACATTCTCTCATAGGCAGAATAACCCACTGGCCTTTGACTATGCTCTATATACTGTCCCCAATCCATGATATCCCAATAATCCAATCCGAAATTGCCTGTCAGGCCATTGGTTGCATAGAAATCCGGCAACCCCATCAAATGAGAGAATTCATGTATGAAAGTACCTATACCGTCGGGCTGGTCAATACCCGACTCGTCATAGTCAGCTCTCTCGTTCACACACATCATAGACTCAATGGTAAAACCATTCATCAAATAGTTTTTATCCATAAAACACTTCGCCCATATACTTTCATCAGGTCCATCTATCTGTTCTCCTCTACCTGCATAAATAAAGCATATGGCTGGTATGCGGCTGCCGGAGGCATAAGGAGACAAATCCGGGTTCCATGTCTTGACACTATCCAGCGCCTCTGTCATCATACCATAATCGTATATGTCGTTGCCACCAGAATTTCTGCCGTACGAGGCCATCGTCTTGGATAGAGACACCTTTCCAAGTATTCGGAAATGGGGCTGGAATATACTGTCACTCTGGTCAATAAAATAATCCCTGGCACTACCATAGCCACCCTCATCCTGATAAGCAGAAGCATTGAGATGGGCATCAAAGAATACCGAGTCACACTCGGGCAGAAATCTGACATCTGAGAACTGCACCAACACGACAGGTATCTCAGGCTTTCCAAAGGCTTTTATCGTAGCGGCACTATTTGATGCAAAGCTACCTTTTTGAAAGACATTACGCTCCATATAGCGCCTCACCAGGTCTCTGAAGTCATTGGCCAGCAACGACTCCACCAAGCTCCGATCCGCCACATCATGCGCCAGTGTCTCAGACGGCACAATGCCTTCTGAAGACAACTGTGCATAGCACCATCGGCACAAGCTGTCTTCCTGTACCAAAATTCCATCTGAGGTACACATCCCATGGTATCGTTCATCACCAAACCGGCATAATGTCAAACGGCTGCCGTCTGCCTGAACGACTTTAAAACGACGCGGGAAAGCACGACTGGCACACACGTCGCCACATATCATCCACAGACAAACTGACAAGAATAAGAGAAATATGACTCTCACTTTATATCGGATTATTGTACAAAGATATAAAAAAACAAGAAAACACACACAGACCTGACTTTTGTTAATAGATAATGTCCTGCCAGATATCATCGGAGGCTTAAAGGCCATCCTATTATCCCAATATGGTCAGACCAAATTAATACCCTTATGACGGGAACAGAATGAAAAAAAATTAGTATCTTTGGCTTTAATATTACAGAAAATAAAATATCCAACCACTTATTATATGGTTATTCGCAGCGCAAAATACTTCAACGGATGCACCTCCCTGGCAAAATGCCCTAAGAGTGATCTTCCAGAATTTGCATTCATCGGCAGGAGCAACGTGGGTAAAAGCAGCCTTATCAACATGCTCACTTTGAACGGCAAATTGGCCATGACCTCACAGAATCCAGGCAAGACAATTCTTATTAACCATTACATCATCAATAACAACTGGTTTCTTGTAGACCTCCCAGGCTATGGCTATGCAAAACGCGCCAAAAGCGAAACAGCAAAATTTGCCAAGATGATATATTCTTATATTGAAGGCAGGGAAATGCTGTACTGTTTATTTGTGCTGATTGACAGTAATATACCTGCACAAAAGATTGACCTTGAATTTATCCAATGGCTCGGGGAACATGGTATTCCATTCAGCATCATTTTCACCAAGGCAGACAAGAGTTCCAATGCTGCCGTGAAAAAAAACATTCAGGCATTCAACACAATTCTACAAGAAACCTGGGAGGAGCTGCCGAAATATTTCGTAAGCAGTTCTGTGAAAAAGACCGGACGCGACGAGATACTCGACTATATTGACTCCATCTTAAAAACCTGTGGGAAATGACGCTATCACATGTTGACATTTGTCTCAACGACATCAAGTTATACGGCTACCACGGCATCACGCCTGAGGAGCAAAAAGTGGGGAGTGAGTTTCGCATCAACCTCTCAATGAATGTAACTGCCGAGTCTGGCGACTTTGACAACGACACGATGACAAAAACGACAGACTATGCCGCAGCGTATGAGGTATTACGGAGAGAGTTTAGCAAGACATCCGCCACTCTTGAAAACGTAGCCATCCGGATTTTACAGGCATTATTCCAGCGTTTTTCCATCCTAAACAATGCCGAAATAGAAATTCACAAGTTAAACCCTCCCCTTGGGGCAGATTGCGCATCAGCTTCTGTCAGAATCAAAATGCAACGATAACACATGACAACGACGACAAAACTGTTTCTCTGTCTGACCCTCATCATGACAACAACAATCGTCTGCCAAGGGATTTCCCCTCAAAGCTTAAAAAAGATAGATGAACTCTGTGGCCGTCTCTTCCCAGAGAATGAACCGGGAGCAGCTGTGCTGATTATGCAGAAAAACAGAATTGTGTTTGACAAAGGCTATGGCATCGCCGACATCAACAGCAGGAAACCCATTGACGGCGACACCTTCTTTAACATTGCATCAGTTTCAAAGCAATTCACAGCAGTGGCAATACTACAATTGGCAGAACAGGGCAAACTGTCCCTGGATGACCCAGTCAGCAAGTATTATCCCGAATTCAAGGCCAGTTTCTGGAAAGACATCAGAATAAAACACCTCTTGTCCCACTCCTCAGGCATACCAGATGCGAGAAAAGGACTAACACGCCAGCAACGCATATACGGAGATGAGCAACTTGCCACAGCCTACATGAAAGACCTGGACTACACCCATTTTGTTCCAGGTACAAATTACGAATACATTAACCCCACTTATGTACTACTGGGTGATATCGTCAGCAAAGTAAGCGGCATGCCTTTCACCCAATATATGGAACAATATGTATTCCGTCCGGCAAAGATGAAATCTACCCTGTATTTTGACAGAAATCACCAAGACAGAATTCCCAACATAGCACATGCCTACGAGTATGGGGATCTCAGCAAAATGGGAGAAGAACATGATGCCTCAGCAGCATCGAGGGGGTGCAAAAAGGACTGGTATGAATATGACTTCGGTGAAGAGACTTTCTTTGCCACACGCCCCGATGGTGGCATATACACATCCACCCACCAGTTTGTAAAGTGGGAAAATGCCTTGAGAAATAACAAGGTTATCGGTGAGGCAAGTCTGAGATTGGCACACACCCCTCAGACAAATATTTCTGAAAGCACTTTTAGTGAATACCAGAGAAGACCGAACACATGGTATGGCTACGGGTGGTTTATTGAACCACAGACAGAGAAAAGCCCTCTGAAAATATATCACACCGGAGATAACGGCGGATTCAAGATTCTCGCTGCACGATATCCCCAGACAGGGACCCTGGTGCTGATTTTTGCCAACCGTACAGACTGGGACAGATATGCCGTGATGGGGGAAATAGAAAAACACCTACAACTATAAATCATAAAGCTATGCAGAAATTAATCATTGCAATCATTATCGTGACATTCATTCCAGTAAAGTCTTTCTCCTGGGGGAAAATGGGGCATGCCGTTGTTGCTGCCGTTGCTGAACGACATCTGACTCCAGAAGCCAAACAGAAACTGGATCTATATCTACATGGCTTAACACTTCACGAGATTGCATCCGATGCAGATAAATACAGGGCAGTATGGACTATTGACCTCGGTTTCAAACCCACTAATCCGGAAGCAGCACGTGTCGCTTTCCTGAAAACCTTTGATTTTACAACCCCCACCAATATTTCCCCTGTCAGCCACAGTATAACCGTAGATGAAAAATGCAAGTCATATCCAACTGACAATGATAACGGGAAATATATTAACAACTGTGCCTATTACCTTGAACAATATGCAAAAGAACTAAAAGGGAACCCGGAATCAATTCCCTCTTACGACCGCTATCGCAAGATAGCCCTGATAGTTCATCTTATAGGTGACATGCATTGTCCACAACACATCGTATACATTCCCAAAGATCCTGTCAAGGGAGGATTCAACATCAAATATAGGGGAAAAGAGATGAGTTATCATGGTTTTTGGGACACACGGATAGTCGTCACCGACTCCCCAACAGACACACTGGAATATGCACGTCTGATAGATACAGCAACTAAGAAAGAGTTCAGAAAAATCTGCAAGGGTAACATCTACAGATGGATTCAGAAGGATGCAGAAGACGCATGGCCCGCTCACAAATATCAGAGAGGAGACACATTGCCTGATGATATCATTGAGCAATACAAGCCTCTTGTTTATTCCCAATTACGCAACGCTGGCTATCGTCTTGCCACATACCTGAACAGAATATTCAAATGAAAAAGTTCACGTTGATATATCTCTTTCTGTACTTCTGTGCCACAACAAGTGCAGAAAAGACAGAAGTTCGCTTCATCAGTCAGACTCCAAAAGAAGCATCAGAAGTGCCTCTGCTGTTCGAAAGGCATCAAATAGAATACCACACACTAAGTCATACGAACTGGAAAAAGAAGTTTCCATATACACCATTGGCCCAATTTGCCATAGCGTATACACCCGATGCCCTGCTCATTGCCTACAAGGCTACAGAAAAAGGATTTATTGTGCAATACACAAAAGATCAAGACCCTGTGTTTCTGGATGCGTGTATGGAATTCTTCGTTCAGCCTGAGAACGATTCCATCTACTATAATTTTGAATGCAACTGTCTGGGATACTTACTCATGCAAGCAGGAACCACCTTGCGGCCACGCCATCAGGCACCCGAGCATATTCTGAACAGCATTAAACGATGGACATCAATAGAGAAAAAGCAGCCAGCCTATGCAGAGGAAGCAACATCTTGGGAAGTAGCCCTGATTATTCCTTACACCTGTTTCTACAAACATAGCATCAATTCACTTGGGGGAAAAACCGTAAGGGCAAACGTTTACAAATGTGGCGGCAAGGGACAATATGAGCATTATGTCAGTTGGAGCCCCATCCATACGCCACGACCCAACTTCCATACACCGGCATTTTTCGGAAGCATGACTTTCATTGTACCTTAAAGAGACATATACCTGTTAATATTGTCAACAAAAAAAGATTCACATGAATAACAATCATTCCAACCACAGCAACTTCACGAGTAAAATCGGTTTGATATTAGCCACGGCTGGCTCAGCTGTAGGATTAGGCAACATTTGGCGGTTCCCCGTGCTGGCAGGACAAAACGGTGGCGGAGCATTCCTTCTACTGTATATCATCTGCGTCATCCTTATAGGTTTGCCACTCATGGTGGGAGAATTTGCCATAGGACGCCATGCGCAAAGCAATACAGCCCACGCTTTCAGTAAACTGACAAGCCATAAGATTTTTAAGAATATCGGCAGGTTTGGCGTATTTACTGGTTGGTTTATCCTCTGCTACTACATCGTGGTATCTGCATGGGCATTGGATTATTTCATCGATGCCATTCTAGGTCGCTTCAGCAAACTCGCTGAGGAAGGAGATGCCCAAATATATGCGACATACTTCAAGGACTTCGTCTCTAACCCTTATCTCCCTGTTGGCTATACCATTCTGTTTATTCTCATCTCCCACTTCATTATCATTCAGGGGGTAAAAAGAGGTATAGAGAAATTTGCCAAACTCATGATGCCCTTACTGTTTATTGTCATGTTAGTTCTGACAGTATTCTCAATATTCACCGAAGGGGCTCATGAAGGTCTTTCGTTTCTCTTCAAACCCGATTTCAGCAAAATTACATTCTCTACCATACTGGTAGCCATGGGACAGGCTTTTTTCTCAATGAGCATTGCCATGGGCTGTCTCTGCACCTTTGCCTCATATTTTAACAAGGAGGCGAATCTCATCCAGACAGCATTCAAGGTTGGCATCATTGACACCGTAGTGGCCATTATGAGCGGTATCATTATTTTCCCTGCCGTCTTTTCTGCCCATTTTGCCGTTGACTCAGGAGCATCATTGGTGTTTATTGCCCTCCCTAACGTTTTCCAGCAGGTATTCTCTCATCTACCCATACTCAGCTACATCGTCTCCATATTGTTCTATTTCTTATTAGTAATAGCAACATTAACTTCAGTCATATCCTTGCATGAGGTACCTACAGCTTTCCTCGCAGAACACTTCAAGATATCGCGCAAAAAGGCCACATCAATAGTAACCTTTACCGTATGTCTATTCGGAGCGATTTGTTCTCTCTCCAATGGTCCTCTTAGCGACTATACTCTCTACGGAAAGAATATATTTGATCTATTTGACTTCCTCTCAGGACAGCTATTCCTGCCTCTCGGAGGACTGCTGATCGCCATCTTCGTGGGTTGGTCTATGAACAAGACTATTATCCATAACCAATTAACCAATTTCGGAACCATTCCAGGAAGAGGCGCATCAACTATCGTCTTCCTGCTGAAATACTTCATCCCCGTTATAACATTACTTATCTTCCTCAGTGGCTTGAATATCATATAATAAACATAATGACATGAAACAAAGAATCATCTTCACATTATTATGTCTCATCTGGTCATATTCCTTATTAGCACAAGACGGCTACGATGGTCTCAGAGAAGACATCAGAAGAGCCGGCGGTGTTTTTAACCTGTATAATTTCAACACCCCTCCGCCAGCCAAAGCACCAAGTGGGTATAAACCTTTCTATATCAGCCATTATGGTCGTCATGGCTCAAGAATGAGTTCACATAGCGAAACGTACGAAACCTTGCTGAAGATGATGACCGAAGCCCATAATACCAAAAACCTAACAATACGAGGAGAAGTGTTTTTTCAGAAATACATTCCTCTCTATCCAAGGTTGCGTCTCCGTGGCGGCGATCTGACACCAAGAGGACAATATGAGCAAAACACTCTTGCACGAAGAATGTACAATAATTATAAGTGTGTATTTAAAGACAAAGACACCAAAGTCATTGCGTCCAGTACCACCGCCCCTCGCGCCATCATGAGCATGTATGCCTTTTTGGACGGAATACGTGGAGTTTGTCCTTCTATTAGCATTAGTTCTTCCGCGTCTCAGGCCGACGTGATTCCCCTTAATCCCTTTACCACAACCAATCCAGACTGTGGTGCAACCGACGCAGGCTTCATCAACCCTCATGCCGCATGGCTCGACCAGATGGACACCTTCCGCAGTAAAATGTTCAATCCTGATAAATTCCTGGGCAAGATATTCAAGTCTACCAAGCACCTTAAAAAATACGGTGACAAATACGATTTAGAGCAGATGTTCTATGAAATCTGCTGCTGCGTCCAGTGCATGTACGACACAAGTCCCATGTGGGATGTTTTTGATTTTGAGGAGCTCTGCCACTACTGGGAATGGAACAGTCTCAAGTATTATCTCTCCAAAGGTCCTGCTCCCCATTCCAATGGACGACAATGGGCATTGGTATGGCCTACGCTGCAAGACATAATTGACAAGGCAGAAACAGCTTTTAAGTCAGACACACCTGTTGTTAATCTTCGCTTCGGACATGACATTACCATCATGGCGATGATGACACTTCTGGACATCAAGGGGTGGACCGATGCCGTAAACGACGAAAAAGCCAAATTCTACTGGCAAGAATATAATGTCCCTATGGCATCCAATCTCCAATTCATCTTCTACAAGAATAAAGCCAATGACATCCTTATTAGGTTCATGCTTAACGAAGTTGAACAGGAACTGCCCATCAAGACAAATTATACACCATATTATAAATGGGAAGACTTTAAAAAATTTGCTTTGCAGCGTATATCCGTTGCAAAGCAAATCCTGAAAAATACTACACCTCCACCTAAGAAGGTAAATGTCAAAGAACGTAAGAGTAGTTTGGGATAAGGCTTATCCTAAACTACTCTTATTTTTCTTCTTTTCAATCTGGCCTTTCAAGGCATCAACACAGGAGTCAATAGCTTCTTCAAAAGTATCACTCGTCTTCTGAGCATGCAAGCCCCCAACCGTAATTGACACTTCTTTGTTCATAGCACTTTGAGGCTTGTTAATCTTAAACACCACCTGTGCTATTTCAGAATCTGTAAAACGCTCAAGTTTTCCAACCTTCTTCTCAGTATATGCTATCAGTTTTTCTGTAGCATCAAAATGTAATGATTGAATTTTGACTTCCATGACAATTATGTTTTAGAATTCTTCAAAACAAATATACACAACTTCCAGGTAAACACCAAATAAAAACGAACAAATTTTTTATTTGAATACCAATTCGTCTTTTCCTGCTTTCTTGGAAATATGTATAACGTGGTCATTAGCAACATTATCCTCCATGATAAGCATACCAAGACCATTTTCAATATAAGTCTGAATAGCCCGTCTTAAAGGACGTGCTCCATACTTGCTATCGTAGCCTTTCTCGACAAGAAAATCCAACGCACCAGGAGTAAGGGTAAAAGAATATCCCATGGCACTCATACGCCCTCTCAGTTTCTCCAACTCTAACTTGGCTATTTTGGCAATGGATTCCTTTGTCAATGGATTGAACAGGATAATTTCATCCAACCTATTAATAAACTCAGGAGCAAAATGTTTATTCAGAGACTTCATTATCAAGCTATTGGCAAGTTGTTTATTATCTTCAACAGTATTGGTATGAAAACCTATGCTACGTCCGAACTCAGATACTTCGCGCGAGCCACTATTGGATGTAAAGACAATGATGGTGTTTTTGAAATCAACTGTGACACCAGTTGAATCGGTCAGCCGCCCTTCATCCATCACCTGCAACAAAAGATTGAAAACATCATGGCTGGCTTTTTCTATCTCATCCAACAGAACAATTGAATATGGATGGCGACGTACCTGCTCTGTCAGCTGGCCGCCTTCATCATATCCAACATAGCCCGGAGGAGCTCCTACAAGCCTGCTCGTAGAATACTTCTCCATATATTCACTCATGTCAATTCTGATAAGGGCATCTTTGCTGCCAAACATATATTCCGCCAATTTCTCCACCAGATAAGTCTTACCAACTCCCGTCGGGCCCATAAACATAAATGTGCCAATGGGTTTGTTGGGATCTCTCAAACCGATTCTGTTGCGCATGATAGCCTTAATTAGTTTCTCAACGGCTTCATCCTGACCCACCACAATACCATGCAGCGCTTGGCTCAAACCCTTAATTCTGATACTTTCAGATTTCGCCATTTTCTGGACAGGAACACCACTCATCAAAGAAACAGTTTTCTCTATATCCTCCACACTAACTATCTTGCGTTGCTGAGAAATCTGATTACCCCATTTTTCCTTTTCTTTCTCAATAACAGCACTTATATTTGTCTCCAAATCGCGGAGATTTGCCGCAAGCTCAAAATCCTGAGCCTCAACAGCTGCATTCTTTTTGACAGCAAGATCATCAAGTTGTTTCCTATATTGCAATATTACCTCAGGAACGCCCCCTTCGCCAAGATGTACCCTTGACCCAGCCTCGTCCAAAGCATCTATTGCTTTATCAGGTTGCGAACGTTCAGAGATATAGCGACTGGTGAGTTTGACACAAGCTTCCAGCGCCTCATCAGTATATATAACAGAATGATGGTCTTCATATTTGTCCTTAATATTCTTGAGAATCTCCAACGTTTCCTCAGGCGTATTCTCGTTGACCAGTATCTTCTGGAAACGACGTTCTAAAGCCCCGTCTTTCTCTATAGTCTTTCTATACTCTTCAATGGTTGTGGTTCCGATACACTGAAGTACGCCTCTGCTTAATGCAGGCTTTAACATATTGGCGGCATCCATACTGCCTTGGGCCGAGCCTGCTCCAACCAGCATGTGTATCTCATCAATAAACAGGATTATTTCAGGATGAGATGACAATTCCTTTATGACACCCATGACACGTTCCTCAAACTGACCTCTGAATTTGGTGCCGGCAACCAGAGAGGACATGTCCAATGCCACAACACGTTTGTTTATTAAAGCAGATGGCACTTTCATCAAGACAATAGACTCGGCCAAACCTTCTACGATAGCCGTTTTGCCAACACCAGGCTCACCAATAAGGATTGGATTATTCTTTTTCCTGCGACAGAGTATCTGGGCAATACGCTCAATCTCTTTCTCCCTGCCAACAACCTTATCGAGTTTTTTCTGTTCAGCATTCTTGGTTATATCGGTACCAAACTTATCCAGCAACGGCGTATCACTTTCCGAATGAGTATTCTTTCCGGAAGAGACCTTCCTTCCCACATGGGGAGAACCAGGAGGCATCCTCTCCTCATCATCTTCATCATCGTTTGTGAAATTCATATCATCACTTATGGGGTCTGTAAAAAGTTTCTTTAACACAGTCTCATAGTCAATACCATTTTGATTAAGAACCCTACAGGCATGACAGTCTTTATTCTTCAGTATTGCCAATAGCAGATGTTTCGCACCGACTTGCTCTCCACCATGAGATTCTGCTTCTTCAATGGCTTCACGAAGTGCCCTGCTGGCAGAAACCTCCAGTGGATAATCTGGCGCCTTGTCGGGCTCCACACCTCTGACATCATTTATATTAGCCAAATGTGTCTCCAAGTCATTTACAATCTCATCTACATTTCCACATATATTGCTTATCAGCATTGCAGCAGGATTAAATCCTTCTTTGAGAATGCCTAACACAAAATGGTCTGCACAGATTCTCGTATTGTGAAAGCGTCTTGCTTCTTCTCTGCCAAGCATGATACTTTGGGAGAAATCTTTAGAATATTCTTTTGCCACGTGTCGTTCAATTAGTATTTCTTGTCAAAATTACAAAAATTGTACCAATATTAAAATTATTGCTTTTACTAAAGTCTTTTTATTTTACAAGAACATCTCCAGAAGATGAAGCAACACTACTGGCGTGTAATCTTTGAAGTTACTGATAATAGTAACGTAAGTATGATATAATACTTACGGCATGAGTCTGTTGTTGTCAATGATATCAATGTTTTTCCTTTGAATCAGCCCAGCAGTTGACACGACCATATAACACAAGATCTTGCATTTCATTTCTAGCTAAGAGGAGCATCATATAAATATGACAGACAGAGGAGAGACTCTTATTCGGTCATATCTACAGTTATATCTTTAGAAGGCTCCTCATCTTCCGTATCAGAATCATTGTCTTCCTCATCGTCGTTTCTTAGACGGTTTTTCTGAGCACGGGAGACAATCAGTATGCTGATTTCATAGAGCATCCAGATAGGAAGTGACACAATGGACAAAGTAAATGCATCTCCCGTCGGAGTAATAATGGCAGATGCTATCAGAATAATGACTATGGCATGGCGGCGATAAGCCCTCATGAACTTATCATTTATCAAGCCCAGCTTTGCCAATATCCAACAAATCATAGGAAGTTCAAAAACTATGCCCATAACAAGATTCATCATTAACAGGGTGTCCATATAACTCTGAAGCGTAAGCATATTGGCCACTTCCTCGCTTACCTTGTAATTACCCAGGAAATTAACCGTCATCGGGAATATTGCCAGATAATTGAGCAGTGTACCAATCATGAACATAATATATACTCCGCCTACCAACTTGACTGCATATTTACGCTCGTTCTCATATAGGCCTGGTGAGACAAAACAAAATATCTGATACAGGATATATGGAGAAGAGAGCAGGAAACCAGCATAAAATGCAGTTTTCATATGAATCATGAACTGCTCGGTCAAGCCTATATTCATCAATCCCACCCTATCAGGATGTAAGCCTAAGAACCTATAGGTAATAAAATCGCTTTCGCACGGAGCCAAAACAATGCTGAATAATAAATCCTTAAAACAGAAAGCAACAACAGAGAGACTCACAGTTACCAAAGCAATCTTAAACAGGCAACTGCGCAGAACATCCAAATGATCCCAGAATGTTCCTACATTCTGGTTATCAACAGGGTCTCCCATATTCTCGTAAAGAGATTATTTAGTTTGAGTCGGTGTATTCTCGCTCTTATTATCATCCTCAAGCTCGTCCTTCCCACTAACACCATCACGGAAACTGCGAACACCTTTACCCAAGCCTTTCATCAACTCAGGAATTTTCTTTCCACCAAAAAGCAATAACACAATAAGTGCGATAATTATAATCTCTTGACCATGCAATCCAAACATATGAAACAATATTTGCGTTTAACGGAACAAAATTAAGGAAATCTCATGAAATGCTAAAACAAAAACAATAAAATTGTACTTTTGTACTGAAAAAATCATCCTGATTACTCTATGCCATCTACACCCAATGTATTTCAGGGTAATTTCTAATTAAACAATGATATAGACATGAAATATTCGCTTACCGTCCTACTCTGCACTATCATAGCCTTTTCCCATGCACAAGACAAGCTCCCGAAGTGGCATGAAGGTGAAATGGAGATTCACCACATTAATACAACTCGGGGCGAAAGTACGTTTTTCATTCTCCCCGATGGAACTACATTGTTGATTGGTGCAGGTGACGCCAAAACATCGGAACAAGAACAATTCATTACATCAAAACTGCCCATGCCAGCTGCCGAAAAGATAGCATCCTATATTCGTTTGCTGTTACCCGCTGGAACTAAAAGTATTGACTATCTGATAGGAAGCAACCTAAACCCTGGACAAATAGGCGGTCTTGACGCTGAAACTCCTCACACAAGTGGCCGAAAGCCAGATTATTTCCTCACAGGCATCCCTGCCCTTTGCGAATACTTTCAATTCGGCAAACTGATTGACAGAGATTACCCCATATATAACTACCCTTTCCAAAACCTGAACTTGGAAGCGAAGAACTATGTGAACTTCATACGTTACCAAACCCAGAGCAATCATCTTTTGGCAGAACGTTTTGATGTTGGCAGAAACGACCAGATTTCACTATGCAAGAATCCCAAGAAATATAACCGTTACTTCCAGACATTCAATTTGGCAGCCAATGGTATCGTTTGGACAGGCAAAGAACTCAACTGCATCCCCCTATTTGCCTTGAAACACAATTTCAAATACTGCAAAAATGAAAAAGCACAGAGCATAGCCTTGCGCATCAACTATGGTAAATTCAGTTATTATACAGGCGCTGACCTGTCAGGAAACATAGAATGGAAACCTGATAGCATTACAACAATAGATTATTTCGTAGGGCGTACCTGCGGGAAAGTTGATGTGTGCAAGACAAATGACGGATGCTCCAGCGAATCCATGTCAAAAGAATTTATTCAATCTATCCAGGCAGACAACTTTATCGTGATGCCATGGAACAATCACCATTTAGATCCTGTCACAATGGAACGACTCATTAATCCAGAGAAAAAATCCAAAAAGCCAATAATATTCTCCACACAATATCCTGAAAAATATAACCCTCAAAAACAAAGGTTCATGTGGGGCGATTATGCATGCCCGCATACTGGCAATATTGTCATTAAAGTTGCCAACAAAGGTAAGACATACAGAATATATGTTGTAGACGACCATCTCAACATCCTGGCTAAGTATTAGTGCCCAATGCCTTCACTTAATCTATTAAAGTCTTTATAAGCACATCTGAGACCGTGGTGAAAGAATTGCCCAATATTTCATCATAGTTATCAGCATGTCTGGCACTTATTTTGTAGTTATAAACAAAAAAAACTATGGCTTTTATAGATTACTACAAAATACTGGGCATTGACAAGAATACGCCTCAAGATAAGATCAAGGAAGCATATAAGAAACGGACAAAACAGTTTCATCCAGACCTTCATCCAGACGATCCTAAGGCAAAAGCCAAATTTCAGGCTTTAAATGAAGCCTACGATGTCTTAAGTGATCCCAAGAAGCGACAAAAGTACGACCAATTCGGCGAACATTGGAAAGACACCTCAGATGGATTTGGACAAGGTCAATATGCTCATTGGGGACAAGGAGGACAAGATTTTGATTTCAGCGCATTTGAAGGACTTGGCGGAGGAGGATTCAGCTCTTTCTTCGAACAGATATTCGGACGTGGAAGCAAGTCTGGGCATCAGCAATACAGGACTTCATCATTTGGCGAAAGGTATCAGGACATGATGCCGCAAGACACACAAGCGACCGTAAACATCGATCTTTATACGGCTTTACTCGGAGGAGAGATTATCATTCAGGTCGCACAGCAGAAACTCAAGTTGAAAATCAAACCCTGTACTCAGCAAGGTGCGAAAGTAAGAATAAAAGGCAGAGGAAATGCTCTTCCCAACGGGAAACAGAGTGATTTAATTATCACTTATAATATCAAACTGCCCCAAACACTTTCACCACGACAACAGGAATTGCTCAGAGAAATGCAACATAGCTGAATAGAGAACAGGGACCCGATGATTTAATCATCGGGTCCCTGTTCTCTATATTCAAATGAAATATAACAGACATAGCATATAATGCAATGTCTGATCCATTACATATGATATTTTTCCGTATCTGGCCTTGGCAGCATCTATAGGAAAATGCATAACTCCCACCACCGCCAATTGCCAGCACCAACCAAAAGCAATATAAAACGGGACAGCATACAACACACAATGCAAAAACAAATAATAGAAATCTTTTCCCTTTTTATCTGCCATATAGGAAGATTGCAGGAAATAGTCTCCTATTACATGACATGCAACAAGTTTGAACAGCAATTCCATTTCTTTCCTATAGGCTAAATTTTATCAAGAGCCTGACGGATATCATCCAGTATATCCTCCACATCCTCTATTCCGACAGACAATCTAATCAGATCAGGAGCCACACCTGCCTCCCTTAACTGTTCGTCGCTTAACTGGCGATGGGTATGACTTGCTGGGTGAAGCACACATGTTCTTGCATCAGCCACATGAGTAACGATAGCTATCATGCGCAAAGAATCCATAAAACGTATAGCCGTATCACGGTCACCTTTCAAACCGAATGCTATAACACCGCAAGAGCCTTTTGGCAAATACTTTTGTGCCAGAGCATAATTCTTGTCATCAGGTAATCCACTGTAGTGTACCCATGATACACGGCTGTCATTACGCAGGAATTCAGCAACACTTTGAGCATTCTCACAATGGCGCAACATTCGCAGGTGGAGTGTCTCCAACCCAAGATTAAGGAGGAAGGCATTGTGAGGAGATGGTATGCTTCCCAAATCACGCATAAGCTGTGCAACAAGTTTTGTCATATATGCCATTTTCCCAAAAGCCTTAGTATAGGTCAGGCCGTGATATGAAGCATCTGGGGTACATAGACCAGGGAACTTCTCCGCATGGGCTTCCCAATCAAAATTACCACTATCTACGACACAACCACCTACCTGAGTAGCATGTCCATCCATATACTTGGTTGTTGAATGAGTTACAATATCTGCTCCCCATTCGAAAGGACGACAATTAATCGGAGTCGGGAAAGTGTTGTCCACAATCAGAGGTACACCATGGGCATGGGCAACACGGGCAAATTTCTCAATATCCAACACCTGACAGCCCGGATTGGATATAGTTTCACCAAACAGAGCCTTGGTATTTGGCCGAAATGCTTTGGAAATCTCTTCTTCAGAGGCCTCCTGACTGATAAAAGTGCATTCTATGCCCAACTTTTTCAGTGTCACGCCAAAAAGGTTGTAAGTACCGCCGTATATCTCATTGGAGGTAACAAAATGATCACCTGCCTCACAAATATTAAATATTGCATAAAAGTTGGCGGCTTGTCCGCTTGAAAGAAGCATGGCCCCAACACCACCTTCCAAGGCAGCTATTTTGCGGGCAACCGCATCATTAGTAGGATTTTGGAGACGAGTATAGAAATAGCCCTCCTTCTTTAAGTCAAAAAGGTCAGCCATCTCCTCCGTGTTGTCATACTTAAAAGTCGTACTCTGTATAATTGGAAGAACACGGGGTTCTCCATTTTTTGGCTCATAACCAGCTTGGACGCAAAGCGTTGCCAGTCTAGATTTTTTTTCCATAAACAATTCTATTTTTATCTGTTCTATAATTTTCTTTTCAACGGCAGGAGTTTGCTAATTCACGCTCTCTCACCCATGCATCTATCAAGCGACGTGAAATGCTTGCCTTATCAGGTATCTTCGGGAGATTATCATACCGGAACCAGCCTCCGCACGAAATCTCCTCTTCCTGGAAACGCAATTCTCCACCAGCATATTCTGCGAGGAAACCTACCATGATATTCCTTGGAAAAGGCCATGCCTGACTACCAAAATATCTGATATTCTTTAACTCTATTCCTGTTTCCTCTGCCACTTCGCGTCGCAAACTCTCCTCAAAGCTCTCTCCTAATTCAACAAAACCAGAAATCAACACATAGAAATCCCTTATAAAAGTTTTGGACTTAACGAGCAATATCTCATCACCCCTGTAGATGACAGCAATTACAGCAGGTGATAATTTGGGCCACGTTTCCACCTGACACTGGGGACAATATTTACTGATAGATGTTTTTTTTAATTGCAAAGAGCCACAATGCCCACAATATAGAGTCTGACTATTCCAGTCCAACATCTCCAAAGCCTTGGAGGCATTTGCATAATGGCGTGACGATAATCTTCCGAAACATGCCCTGAGAGGAATCCATTCTCCAGGTACAACATTGGATCTCTCCTTGACCGCTACAGCCTTGCAGAAGACATCTCCCACAGGGAAATCCAAAACATCAACAGATTCCCCAAAAGGACACTCCTTAAATTGCGGAATCTGCATCTCATCTTTCTCATCCCTAATTACAAACAATTCTCTTTGGAAAAATATGTACCAGGAAAACATTTGTTCAAAGTTATGGCAGATTAAAAAAATGGTTGGCATTATTGTAGCAAATATCCTCAACCATATGTCCAATTCGTTCAAACTCAGACATAGGCAACCGACCTTTTGTCAAGTCGTTTCCAATCATGTTACACAAAAAGCGGCGAAAATACTCATGCCGACAATATGACAGCACACAATGAGAATCAGTTGCCATGCCCACGAAACGGCTTAACAGACCAAGGCTTGACAAGGCATCCAACTGACGCTGCATTCCCTGATCATTATTGAGATACCACCAAGCAGAACCAAGTTGAAGCTTGCCAGGATAGGAACCATCTTGAAAGCACCCCAGAATTACTGCCACCATTTCAAAATCTTTGGCATTGAGGTTAAATACAATAGTTCGGCACAACAATCCTCTGGCATACACACGGTTAAAGTATTTACCCATGGCAACACCTAAATTCTTATCATTCATTCCATCAAAACCACTATGACGGCCAAGCAGTTTAAACATGGTCGTATTCAAATCAGCCTGTACGCCAACATGGTATTGCTGCACCCAACCAGCTTTGTAATCCAATTCGCACATTGAGATAAGCAGTGCTGCCTTCAGCTTATTCTGTTCAACAACGCTAAGTGGTTTTCCTTGAATGATTTTAACCACAATCTCGTCAATCTCAGGAGCAGTATAATCTTCCACATAAAAAGCATCTATACTGATATCCGACATTCTGCAACCATGCGAATGGAAATAAGAATGTCTGTTTGTGAGTGCTTCCATCAAAGATCCGTAATTACGAATCACTACACCTGATGCATCAGAAAGCTCATCAATATAACGATTGTATTTCTCAACATCCTCAACTTCAAAAATTCTGTCAGGTTTCCAAGTTGGAAACATCTTAAAATCACGTCTCTCTGCATGCCACTTAGAATGGTTTGTGAGGTCATCAGTCATATCGTTTGCAGTACAGACAGTCTTGACCTTAAAACGTCGGATGAGATTTTGCATAGAATATTCCGGCAACTGCAACTTGGCGTTACACTCGTCATAAATTTCTCTGGCAGTTTCCTGATTCAATACTTTTTCTATACCGAACACCCTTTTCAATTCAAGATGTGTCCAGTGATAGAGTGGATTGCGGAAAAGATAAGGCATTGTCATCGCCCATTTCCTGAACTTGTCCCAATCGGAAGAAGCCCCCGTTATATATTTTTCCAATACCCCATTAGCCCTCATGGCACGCCATTTATACTCACCTGGTTGTAACCACAACTCAGTAATTGATCTGAATTGATAGTCTTCAACAATCTTTTGGGGATTAAGATGGGAATGATAATCCATTATAGGCATTTTCTCCGCATACTTATGATATAGCTCTGAAGCAATAGGAGTCTCCAACAGAAAATCATCGCTAATATATGTTTCGTAGGCCATGTAGAAATTATGTGTCTTAGTGTTTTAACGCAAAAGTACAAAAAACTATTTGGAAACCAAGACTTACTACTGACAAAATCTTCACAATTCCACAAATCACGAGTGACATCATTATGTGTTTTAGCTATTTCAACGAGATTGGCATCAAGACATGTCATAAGCCTTATCGCTAACAAAGAAAAACAGCATCTCAGAATATAATTTTTACATTATCGCTGTTATTCCTGTCATTTTTATTAATTTTGTTCAAATAATTTTTAGGCATCTCATTATGGACAAGGAATTCTTCAAGGAAATCATTTCCAAATTTGACATCAAAGGTACTGTTGTTGACATCGAGCCGATGGACAAAGGTCTGATTAACGACTCTTACCATGTTTTCACTCTAGAAAAAGGCATGCCGGAATATGTATTCCAGCACATTAACAACAATATTTTTGAGAACGTAGACCTTCTTATGAACAATATTGTCGCTGTGACAGAGCATATCCGTAAGAAGTACGAAGCAAAAGGCATTAAAGACATCGACAGGCGTGTATTGACCTTTATTCCTCTAAAGAACAGCGACAAATACTATTACAAGGATGCCAATGGGAAATATTGGAGACTCATGTTGTTTATTCCTTCAAAGACAAAGTCTGAAGTCACTCCTGAGACCTCCTTTGAGGTCGGCAAATCATTTGGAGACTTTGAGGCAACCTTGTCTGACCTGAAAATCCCTTTGGGCGAAAGCATTCCAAATTTCCACAACATGGAATTCCGGATACAGCAACTCAAAGATGCCATCAAAGCCAACAAAGCACAACGTCTGAATAGCGTCAGTGAACTTGTAAATGCGCTTTTGGAAGATGAGTTCGAGATGTGCAAAGGAGAGCGGCTCTATCGTGACGGGAAACTACCCAAGAGGATTTGTCACTGCGACACTAAAGTCAACAACCTGCTGTTTGATGAGCATGATAATGTACTCTGTGTTGTTGACCTTGACACTGTGATGCCCAATTATGTATTCTCCGATATTGGCGATTTCCTACGTACGGCTGCCAATACCAGCCAAGAGGATGAACCCGATACCGACAAGGTTAATTTCAACCTATCCATATTTCACTCCTTTATCAAAGGCTACCTGCAGACTGCCGGCAAGTTCCTGCTGCCAATTGAGATAGAGAATATACCTTACGCCACTCAGCTATTCCCCTATATGCAAGCCGTAAGATTCCTTACAGATTACCTCAACGGAGATACATACTACAAAATCAACTATCCTGAGCATAATCTCATCAGGACAAAGAACCAATATAAATTATACCAAAGCGTTAAGGAACATCAGATTCACATGACAGTCTTCATCAAAGAATGTCTTGCCGGCAAATAAGGCTGTAACACAACCATGACCAATTTATATAATTTCTATCAGGGGAAACGTGTCCTCATCACAGGACATACAGGATTCAAAGGCTCCTGGCTTGCAATATGGCTGCAACAAATGGGAGCTATCGTAGCCGGCATCGCACAAGAGGAACACACCGACAGAGACAACTATGTTCTCTCTCAAATCGGACAGCGAATAGACTTTGACACCCGTGCGGATATTCGTAATGGACATTGGATCAAAGAAATCATCACCGAGTGGCAACCAGACATCATCTTCCACCTTGCCGCCCAGCCATTAGTGCGCCTCAGTTATACTTATCCCCTTGACACCTTTGAGACCAACGTAATGGGAACTATCAATGTCATGGAGGCCATGCGCGTCACCCCGAGTGTCAAGGTTGGTGTGATGATTACTACCGACAAGTGTTACGAAAACAAGGAACAGCTTACCGGCTACCGTGAAGATGACCCGCTAGGAGGCTATGACCCCTACTCTGCCAGCAAAGGAGCTGCCGAGATAGCCATTGCATCATGGCGCCGCAGTTTTTTCAATCCCGACACCAGCAATGAGCCCGTTGCAAGTCTTGCCAGTGTAAGGGCCGGCAATGTCATTGGAGGTGGTGACTGGTCAACAGACCGCATTATCCCCGACTGCATCCGGGCTATTGAGGAAGGCAAAGATATTGAGATTCGTTCCCCGAAAGCTGTCAGACCATGGCAACATGTACTGGAGCCGTTAAGCGGATATCTTCTGCTGGCTAAGACTATGTGGGAGAACCCCACTGAGTATAACGAGGCTTGGAATTTCGGTCCCGAGGAAGATAGTGTCGCCAGCGTATGGGATGTTGCCTCCAAGATTGTCTCAACATATGGCAAAGGACAACTCAAAGATGTATCAAGCCTCAACTCTTTGCATGAAGCCAAATTGCTGACACTTAACATCAACAAGGTCAAGACACGCTTAAACTGGAAACCGAAATTAACCTTGGACGAGGCCATACAATACACAGTAGAATGGTACAAGCACTATCACGAGAACAACGTCTATGACATCTGTACAAAACAGATAGAACAATATATGAACAAATAACTGTTGACCCCCATGCGACAGAATTATACGGAGCTATCTAAGAAAATAAGAATACTGACCCTAGAATTGGCTCATCATGCCAAGACATCACATACTGGTGGTGCACTGTCTATGGTTGACATTTTGACCGTCATCTATGGTGGAGATATCATCAACATATCTCCCCAGAACATCAACATGCTTCAGCGAGACCGTTTTATCCTAAGCAAGGGACATTGCTGCGCTGCCCTATATTCTACCCTGGCACTTACAGGATTTATCAATCCAGAGGAACTCAGAAACACCTATGGTGACAATGGTTCAGTCTATTACACCCATTGCAGCCACAAGGTGCCAGGTGTTGAGATTTCAACAGGAAGTCTAGGACACGGATTGCCTGTAGCCATCGGACAAGCCGTTGCCTCAAAGACAACAAACACAGGCTTTGATGTACTCTGCCTCACCGGCGATGGAGAGTTGGATGAGGGTTCAAATTGGGAGGCCATCCTGTTCGCTGGTCACCATAAGCTTGCTCATCTTTGTCTCATAGTTGACAGTAATAAAATACAAAGTATGGGTGATGTCAAAGATATTCTTGATATTGAGCCCTTAGCAGATAAATTCAGGGATTTTCACTGGAATGTCTTAGAGATAGACGGGCATAACTTTGATGCCATAGAAAATGCATTGAAGGCATTCAAGACAGAAAACAACAAACCTACCGTCATTATCGCCAACACAATCAAGGGTAAAGGCGTCAGTTTTATGGAAGGCCAGCTTAAATGGCACTACCGCAATCCTAATGACGAGGAACTCAAAATAGCAAAGGAGGAACTGCAATGAGGACAGCATTCATTCAACAGCTTATTGAGGAAGCTAAAATCAACGACAAAATATTCCTGCTTATTGGTGACCTCGGCTATAATGTCGTGACACCTTTTGCCGAGCAGTTTCCTGACCGATTTATCAATGTAGGCATCTGTGAGCAGAATATGGTGGGCATTGCCAGCGGTCTTGCCATGAATGGCTACAATGTATATATCTATTCCATTGGCAACTTCCCCACCCTCAGGTGCATTGAGCAGATACGCAACGATGTCTGTTATTATTCCGGCAATGTCAAGGTTGTCTCAGTAGGAGCAGGATTCGCATACGGGAGTTCTGGTGTATCCCATCATGCCACCGAAGACATCGGAATGATGAGAACTCTCCCTAACATGGTTGTATGCTCTCCTTCCGACCCTTCTGAAGCAAGGATCATTACCCATCTGTCTGCCACATACAATGGCTGTATGTACATAAGATTGGGAAAAGCTGGAGAAAAGGAAGTGTATTCACTCCCCTACACCATGACTTTCGGTGACTTACACTGCTACCAGGAAAGCAAGGCTCACTCGGCTATAATTGCTTCCGGGTCGATTCTCTGCGATGCCATCAACTGGGTAAAAAGGAACAACATCGACACGGCCATCTACAGTTTACCTTTTGTCAAACCAATCAACAAAGAGCAACTGAAAGTCTTGGCCACAAGACATTCCAATATCATTGTTTTAGACGAACACCAGAAGAGCGGAGGAATTGCCTCTGCCATACTTGAGCAGTTGGCTGATCTCTATACCGAAGGCCAGCTTAAAGAGTTCCCCAAGATACACCGCATCGAAATAGATGACCAGTTTATCTATATCGCAGGCGACCAGCAATACCTTAGAGAATTCACACACCTCACTCTCACCAAATCCTTGTTTAATTAAAACCATGTGGTTAATAAAGAAACTCGGCATTGACAAGTCCATCGCATATTCTTCTGCAGGACAGATGGTCTCTGCAGGAGGTGGTTTTATCACAGCCCTGTTTATCTTGAAATTCCTCAGCGGAGAAGAACAAGGTTACTATTACACATTCAAAAGCATACTTGCCATTCAGGTATTCTTTGAACTGGGCATGAATACAGTCATCACCCAATATGTGGCACATGACGTATCACACCTCAATTGGGAAGGAGTAACTCTGGCTGGTGAGCAACGTTATCTGTCACGACTGGCTTCCTTGCTGCTTTTTTGCACTAAATGGTACACCTTTTTCTCAACCATTCTGCTCATATCACTCATCGTTGGAGGTTATGCCTTCTTTAATCAATACGGCAATCAGGGGCAGGACATTGATTGGGAAATTCCCTGGTTCATCCTTTGTGTTACTACAGCACTCAACTTGCTGATAACCCCCATTTTCTCATATCTTCAAGGGTTAGGCAAAGTGAAGGAAGTCCAGAAATACTACTTTTACAAATACACCTTTTATCTTGTCAGCGTACTTGTCAGTTTCTCATTAGGAGCGAAACTCTATGCCCTGAGCATCGGCAATATTGTCTATATCCTCGTGTCCTGTTTCTTCCTGTTTTGCACACCGCTCGGCAGAATCGTCTGGAACATCAGCAGGATCAAAGTCACCGAGAAAATATCATACATCAAGGAAATACTACCATTCCAATGGAAAATTGCCGTCAGCTGGATTAGCGGATATTTTATTTTTCAGCTTTTCAATCCAGTTATCTTTGCCATTGATGGTGCTGTAGCAGCCGGGCAGATGGGAATGACACTCACCGTATTAACTGGCATTCAAGCTTTAACCTACAGCTGGACATCCACGAAGATACCCACCTATTCAGGACTTATTGAGAAGAAGCAGTACCCCCAGTTAGACAGACTGTTTTATTATACCGTACGACAGGCCGTGAGTGTCAATGCCGTATGCCTGATGGGATTCTTCGCATTCATCTTCTGCTTCCGGCATTTTGACATAACAATCAGCCAAATCAATCTGGCCGACCGTTTCCTGCCATATCTCCCCTTAATCCTAATGATGCTGCCTGAGTTTGCCAACCAGTTTATCACAGCTTGGGCAACCTATTTGCGATGTCACAAGCAAGAGCCATTCCTCATTTATTCCATCGTTACAGCCATTTTATGCTGCATTTCCACATTAGGCATCGGACATATCTGGGGGACCAATGGCATCACTGCCGGCTACTGCATGATAACTCTTGCCCTGACCCCTTGGGCATATAATATATTTAAAACCAAAAGACACTTATGGCACAACAACTAAGTTTTTCATACGATACACCTCAGAAAAAGGTCTTGAGTCTCTGTATTCCAACCTACAACAGGGCAAAGTGCCTTAAAGAGCAATTTAAGCGTCTTCTTACCATCAGAGAAGAAGACATGAATCGGTTGGAGATAATCATCTCTGACAACCATTCTACAGACGAAACCCTGCAGGTAGCAAGAGACTTCCAAGAGAAACTTGACTTCATTTACTTACGAAATGAAGAGAATGTGGGAGCTGACAGGAATTTCATGCAATGTTTCCAGAAAGCCACAGCAAAATATGTATGGTTGCTTGGTGACGATGATTATCTACAGACAGCCCATCTTCATGAACTGCTCAACCATTTAGAAACAGAGAACTACGGACTCGTTCACCTGAGTTTGAAACACAAAGACAAACTAGTCTTCCATCCGTATGAGGATCAGGATGAGTTCCTAAACAAAATCAATGTTATCATAACTTATATGAGTTCCAATATTGACCGGACAGAATATATCCGCAACATTAATTGGGAAAACTACTTTGACACACACCTCATTCAGGTCCCTGCCCACCTGCAAGCTACTTTAAAAAGTGATAAAAACCTCATAGTGAACCTGCCGTTTTTTGACTCGGGAGTAGAACTCCAGAACAATGGCGGCTACAACATATTCGAAGTCTTTGTCAAAAATCTTGTAAGGATATTTGAAGAGTTTGAAGACCATGGTATCTCCATGAATTCCCTGTTATTGTTGAAAAACAGAATCAGTGACTTCATCTTCCCTTATTTCTTCAACTATGTCGTATTAAAGAAACCCAACAATTTCCGCCTAGATGGTGCCTGGGATATCATGAAGGAGGAACTGGGCATTTTCAGAATTGTCTGGTCTGCTATTAGGTTTATTTTCTCCTATAAGATGATTTCACATTGGATTAAGAAAATATGCCGGCCAGTCATAAAGGTTCTGACCTACATTATCACCAATTTCTTTGTTTTCATCTGGCCTGCAATTCTGGCACATCAATGGAAAAAATTTCGCACCAGGGTTATTTCCAACCGTTTCAGATATCAATTAGGAAAAGTTGGCAGGAAATGCTATGTCGAAGGTATTGATTTTCTCGCAGGAGGAAAGTACATCACAATCGGTGATGGCTTCAGTTCGCTTAAAGGATTGCGATTGGAATGCATAAAACTCCCCGACAGCACCCCTGAACTCATCATTGGCAACAACGTAACACTCAATGCCAGAGTACATATTGGCGTAACTGGTAAGATACATATCGGTAACCATGTACTCGTCGGTAGCAATGTTCTCATCACAGACCACAGTCACGGCAAGACAACCCGCGAAGATCTTGCTATACCGCCACGTTCCCGACAAGTATTTTTCAAGGGACCTGTCATCATTGAAGACAATGTCTGGATTGGTGAAAACACATGTATCCTGCCTGGTGTCAAAATAGGCAAAGGTGCCGTTATCGGAGCTGGTGCTGTAGTTACACACGATGTAAGTCCAATGACCGTTGTTGCCGGCAATCCGGCAAAACCCATTAATTAGCACACTACAATGAGATTATTTTTCATATTGCTTTACGCCGTTATCGGTCTCGCCCGTTCATTGGCATGCACTTCAGTCATCGTAAGTGCCAAAGCTTCCAAAGATGGCAGACCCATGATATTCAAAAACAGGGACACAGGTTCCCTGAATAATATCTGTATACAGAAACAAGGTACTAAATACCTCTATATCGGCATCGCTAATGCAGGCGACACAATTCCTCACGAAATTTGGGGCGGTCATAACGAAAAAGGCTTTGCCATTATCAACACAGCCAATTACAACCTCAACAAGAAAGACGAGAAAGAAGAATATGAGGGTGTCATCATGCGCATTGCCTTGGGCGAATGTGCCACGCTTGAAGATTTTGAGAACATGCTGGACAAACGCCAGCGACCTCTCTGTGTAAACACTAACTTCGGCGTCATGGACGCACAGGGTGGCTGTGCATACTATGAGGTAGGCAACGATGGCTATGTCAAATATGATGCCAACGATTCTGTCATTGCTCCCCATGGTTACCTGCTCCGCACCAACTTCGGTTTTTCCGGGGACCAGAACAAAAACGAGGGCAGCGAGCGTTTCATGGCCATCACTGAATTCATGCAGAAAGCCGAAACAAAGCAGATGATGGAACCTGCATACCTTGTAACAAATATCCCGAGATACACCCGTCATGGTATGACACACATCAGTCTGCACGATTATATGCCGTCCTCCCTGAACGACACGACCATGATGCCTTTCAGAGATTTCATTCCACGCTACAGCACGGCCTCATGTATTCTCGTCCAAGGAGTCAGGAGCGGTGAAAACCCTTGTTTTACTACAAGCTGGATGTATGTGGGATATCCTCTGACAACTGTATGCGTACCCATCATCATTAACCCCTGGGGCAAACTACCCAAGACATTTCTTCCGCAAGCTGACGGCAAGTCTTGGCTGGCAACCAAAGGACTGCAGCTCAAGCAGCGTCTCTTCCCGTATACAGTGAGTAACGGCAAGGACTATATCAACGTGGCACATCTGTTCAACAAAGAAGGCACAGGCATCGTACAGAAAATCAAACCCTTCGAAGATACTGTCATTACAAGAGGAAAAGAGACTATCGCCAAAATGCGTTCTCGTAATACCTTGACTACTGATCTCTGCAAATACTACGACTGGTTTGATTCATTTATTCAAGACAACTTCAATCAACTGTAACAACATGGACAAACATACCCGCGAAGAAGCAGAAAAAGCCTTCGGGCGTCTACTTGACATCATGGACACACTGCGTGAGAAATGTCCATGGGACAGCAAGCAAACCAACCAGTCCCTCAAGTCAAACACCATAGAGGAAGTTTATGAACTTGTTGACGCTCTGACCGAGGAGAACGACCACGAAATATGCAAAGAACTTGGCGATGTCCTGATGCACATTGTCTTCTACAGCATATTCGGCAGGGAGAAAGGCACATTCGACATTGTTGACGTATGCGATAAGGTGTGCGACAAGCTCAAGTTCCGTCATCCCCATATCTACGGCAATGTCGTAGCCACTACCCCACAGCAGATAGAAGACAATTGGGAACAGATAAAGCAAAAGGAAAAAGACGGCAACAAGACAGTCCTCTCTGGCGTTCCCAAGGCACTGCCTTCCCTCATCAAGGCCTACCGAATTCAAGACAAGGCACGCCATGTGGGTTTTGACTGGAAGCAGAAGGAACAGGTATGGGTCAAAGTCAAGGAGGAAATCTCCGAGTTTGAGGCAGAAATCAGCAACATGGATGAAGACAAGGCTGAGGCTGAGTTCGGAGATGTGCTGTTCTCTCTCATCAATGCTGCACGTCTTTACAACATCAATCCAGACAATGCCCTCGAACGAACCAACCGCAAGTTTATTAGACGTTTCAATTATCTTGAGTCTAAAACCATCGCACAAGGGAAAAAACTCAAAGACATGAATCTCTCAGAAATGGACCAGATTTGGAACGAAGCTAAGGAACACAATCTATAACATTCCGTAAAATCCGTCCAGTTTTTTTTCAATCACTCATATTGCGCCAAAAGACTTAATGAAAGTTTTCTTTAATAGATTCAAAGATTTTATACTATTAAACACTTACTTCATTAAGAAAACATTATTCTCTGAATATCCGTAATTTAACTAGTCAAAACTTTTAGACTATTCGATTCGTTCTGGGTAGAATAAGTTCTTTTCTTTTCGCTCACTTAGTCGTAACTTTAACTTGTTATTTTAGTTCTTGAAGTGTCAAGCGTCGACAAGCGCCGTATTCTCACGTTCGGAAAAAAAAGAACGAGTTCTTTGTTTTTCACTCACTTAGTCGTAACTTTGCAGAAAGTTTATTAGGATATGGAATTAGCAAGTAAGTATGACCCCCATGATATAGAGAAAAAATGGTATGATTACTGGGAGAAAAACAAAAAGTTCTCCTCAAAACCAGATGACAAGGAACCTTATACCATCGTCATCCCACCACCTAACGTTACTGGCGTTCTCCACATGGGTCACATGTTGAACAATACCATTCAGGATGTTCTTGTCCGCAAAGCACGCCTTGACGGAAAGAATGCCTGTTGGGTACCTGGCACCGACCACGCCAGCATTGCAACAGAGGCAAAGGTTGTAAACCGTCTGGCTGAACAGGGCATTAAGAAACGTGACTTGACACGTGAGGAGTTCCTCAAATACGCATGGGAGTGGAAAGAGGAACACGGTGGCATCATTCTCAAACAACTGCGCCGACTAGGTGCAAGCTGCGATTGGGACCGCACCGCATTCACTATGGATGAGCCACGCTCAGAAAGCGTCATCAAAGTCTTTGTTGACCTTTATCGGAAAGGTTATATTTACCGTGGTTTGCGAATGGTCAACTGGGACCCCAAGGCACAAACAGTACTCTCCACCGAGGAGGTGATTTACCGCGATGAAAAAAGCAAGCTATTCTATCTAAGATATTATGTGGCCGATGCCAAAGAAAATCCTGTAAAACCCACAGGAGAAGAAGGCGAAGTTCTTCATCAAGATAAACAGGGCAATTACTACGCCGTTGTTGCTACAACACGTCCAGAAACCATTATGGGCGACACCGCCATGTGCATCAATCCCAAGGACCCTAAAAACCGCTGGCTTAGTGGCCATAAGGTCATTGTACCACTCGTGGGACGCGTCATCCCTGTCATTGAGGATCGTTATGTTGACATCGAGTTTGGTACGGGATGTTTGAAGGTAACACCAGCTCACGATGTCAATGACTATGCCCTCGGAAAGACCCATAATCTTGAGACCATCGACATATTCAACCCCGACGGAACTCTCAGCGAGGCTGCTGGGCTATATGTCGGCCAGGACAGAATGGATGTACGCCGCCAGATAGAAATTGACCTGCGCAAAGCCAATCTTCTGGAAAAAGTGGAGAATTACAGCAATAAAGTTGGCTATTCCGAACGCAATCAGGACACAGCCGTTGAGCCCCGGTTGTGCAAGCAGTGGTTCCTTTCCATGAAACACTTTGCCGACATTGCCCTCCCACCAGTATTGGAAGGCAAGATTAAATTCTATCCTACCAAGTATGTCACTACCTATCGCAACTGGCTGGAAAATATTCAAGACTGGTGTATCAGCCGTCAACTTTGGTGGGGACATCGCATTCCCGCATGGTTCATTACTGATGGTGACGAACAGGGAGAGCAGTTTGTCGTCGCTGAGACTGAGGAAGAAGCATTGCAAGAAGCTCGGACCCTGTTCAATCGCCCCAGTCTGCAACTCTCTGACCTCCATCGTGACGAAGACGCTCTTGACACATGGTTCTCCAGTTGGCTGTGGCCCATCAGCCTATTTGACGGCATAACGAATCCTGACAACTCTGCCATCAAATACTATTACCCCACATCAGTACTTGTAACAGGTCCTGACATTATTTTCTTCTGGGTAGCCCGCATGATTATGGCAGGAATGGAATATATGCACGATGTTCCCTTCCGCAGCGTTTATTTCACTGGCATAGTCCGCGATGAAATAGGCCGCAAGATGTCTAAATCACTTGGCAACTCACCCGACCCCATCGGCCTTATTGAAAAATACGGCGCTGACGGCGTACGCATGGGTATGCTTCTTGCCGCACCCGCAGGCAACGACATTCTTTTTGCAGAGTCACTCTGCGAGCAGGGACGTAACTTCTGCAACAAGATATGGAATGCCTTCCGTCTTGTTCAGGGGTGGCAGACTGCCCCAATCAGTCAGCCTGAAAGCAGCCTGAGAGCCATTGAATGGTTTGACGCTATAATCAGGCAACAATGCGCCGAGATAGAAGACCTCTATAAAAAATACCGTTTGAACGAAGCCTTGATGACCATCTTCAAGCTGTTCACCGACGAATTCTCTGGCTGGTACCTTGAAATGATCAAGCCTGCATATCAGGCACCCATTGATCAGGCGACATATGATGCCACACTCCGTTTCTTTGACATTCTCATGAAAGTCATCCATCCTTTCATGCCTTTCATTACGGAGGAGATATGGCAACACATCTACCCCAGACAGGAAGGTGAAAGCATCATGACAAGCCGGCTTCAAGTGTCTGCGCCCTTCAAAGAAGATATTCGGATACTTGCCGATGCCGATATCATGAAACAGATTGTTGCTGGTGTCCGCGCAGTACGCAACCAGAAGAACATCGCACCCAAAGAGCCTCTTGTTTTGCAGATTGTGGGCCAGAATCCTGTTCCCGCACTGAGCTGCGTTGTTATGAAAATGGCTAATCTCTCACAGATTGATATTGTCTCGGACCACAAAGAAGACGGTTCTTCCGAGTTCCTGGTTGGCACCACCGTTTTTGCCGTACCATTGGCAGGACTCATTGATGTAGACGCTGAGATACAAAAAGCCAGAGCCCAGCTTGAGCACCTGCGCGGTTTCCTTGCTGGCATTGAGAAGAAACTCTCCAACGAGAATTTCATAGCCCATGCTCCCGAACAGGTCATTGCCCTGGAACGCAAGAAGAAAGCTGACTCAGAGTCTAAAATAGCAACACTCCTTGTTACCCTTGAGAAACTGGAAAAGCAATAACCCTTTTAAGAGATTAGTCCTTTTCTCCTAAAAGGAAGTAGTTCCTTAAAAGCTAAAAAACAGAATGGGGAAAGATTAATCCTTAAGCAGTTTGTCAATAAAGGCATCAAGATCTGCATCAAGACCTTGCATAAGGTCCTCATGGTCTATAATGATAGACTCATCGTCGACTTCATATATCTCCGATATAGTCTCTTTTTCATCATCTACCAACACGAGGGTATAAGGATGCAATATTGACAATTCTTCAAAGTCTGATTTGTGATTCAATGCAAACTCCTTGAGGGTATCAATAACAACATCAACAAAATCTTCTTGATTATAATTAATCCAATCGGGGATGACTGTTGTTGCCAGCAACTGGTCGTCATCATCCAACAGATTGAGTTCTCCTGTATCCGACTTTGCCTGAAAACTGATGTCTGTCATGATACGGTTTTCCTCATTGGGCGGAAACACTCTGGAGAGTTTTGACAACAAATACTCCAATTGCTCTAATGTTTGATTATTGATGCTCATTGAAAAGGTGTAATAGAATTGGAATCCAAAAATATAAAAAAATATGTAAAGCTACGGGATTCTTATCGTTTTTTCTGTCTATGAACGTGAAATATTTTTCACCCCCTTGACCGTCTTGAGTTTTTTAATGAGGTTATCTAAGGATTTGATGTTACTGACCATAACGGTGAGCATACCCGAGAAAAGGCCGTCATCGGCACTAATGCTGAAAGAACGGATATTGATTTTCTCCTCTTTGCTGACTATACTGCTGATGTTGTTGACCACTCCGAGGTCGTCATTCCCGACAATACGGAGAGTGATGGGATAGCTGCCTTCAACACTGTTACCTGCCCAGCGGGCTTTAACGATGCGATAACCGAAACGCTCTCTCAGGGCATATGCATTAGGACAGTTGACTCGGTGAATCTTGACACCACCAGAGACGGTAACAAAGCCAAACACCTCATCGCCATATACAGGGTTACAGCATCGGGCCAGAGTGTAATCCATTCCCTTAAGGTTGCTACCGATAATGAGCGCATCGGTATCATGAGACGGATGACTGCTGTCTTCCTGGAGGCTGAATTCCTCCGCGCTGTGGGCTGGCACCCTGTCGAGCATATTATTGTCATGCTTATAGAGTTCCACATAGGTGTCGATGATAGTATTGAGATCTATCTGTTCATCCAGTACCGCACGGTAAAAATTATAGACGTCCTTATATCCCAGTTTACGGCCAACCTGTATCATGAGGTTGCCATCAAAGTCAATTTTCCGGTTCCTGAATTTTCTTTCAATGATTTCCTTGGCGAGACTGGTTTCCTTGACCTCACGTTCCTTGACGCTTTGCCTGATTTTGGACTTGGCCTTACCAGTCATGACATAATTAAGCCAGTCATGCTTTGGATATTGGTTAGGACTGGTCAGGATGCTCACCTGGTCACCGCTTGTCAGGACATGGCGCATGGAGACATTCTTAGAACTCACGATGGCTCCTGTGCAATGGTCACCGATATTAGTATGGATGGCATAGGCAAAATCCAGCACCGTAGCACCTTGAGGCAGTTTGTGGAGATCGCCCTGAGGAGTAAAAACATACACCTCTTCTGTTTTCAGCTCGCTACGAAACTGATCCATCAGTTGCATATCGTCACTGGATTCAAGAGCGCTTCTGATATTGGACAACCAATCCTCCACGCCTGTGGCATCCTGTTTGACACCTTTGTAACGCCAATGTGCCGCCAGACCATGTTCGGCAATCTCATCCATACGCTCTGTACGAATTTGCACCTCCACCCATTTGTTTTCCGGTCCAAGAACAGTAATATGCAGGCTCTCATAACCATTGCTCTTAGGTATTGACAGCCAGTCGCGAAGACGGCGGGGATTGGGACGATACTTGTCTGTTATAAGGCTATAAACCTGCCAACATTGCTGTTTCTCTTCCTTCAGGGGAGCATCTATAATGATTCTGATGGCAAACAGGTCATAAACACCCTCAAAAGCACATCCCTGACGCTGCATCTTCTGCCATATAGAATGGATACTCTTGGTACGCCCCTTCATATGATACTTAATCTGTGCCCCATCGAGCATTTCCCGTATTGGTTGCATGAATTGTTCCATATATAATTCACGGGCATTCTTGGTGGCATTAAGTTTATCTTTTATATGATAGTAGGCATCATGGTCCATATACTTCAGAGACAAGTCCTCCAATTCACTTTTCAGTTTATACAGACCCAGTTTATGTGCAAGGGGCGCATACAGATAGGCAGCCTCTGACGATATTCTCAAGCGGGCATCCTGATTAACATTGTCCCTAATCTGACGCATTAGATTGGTACGGCTGGCTATCATGATAAGTATGACCCGCATGTCCTCAGCAAAGGAAATAAGCAGATTGCGGAAGTTCTCACTGGCCACACTGGGACTCTTCGCATAGAGTTCCCGTATACTGATAAGACCATGCAAAATAGTCCTGACATTCCGGCCAAACAGATTCTCCAGTTTATCAAGGGAACCGTCATCAGAAAAATAAGGAGAAAGCAGGCAAGACTGCACGACTTCAACATTCTGGCCAATTTCCTCTATCACGACAAGAACAGTCTGCAGGGACTTAATCAAAGGATTAAAGCCAAAGATATCCCTCTGGAAACCCTTGTCCTTGACGGCATCCACGATAGTGTGTTTCAAGTCATAATACCGCTTTCCGGAAAAAGGTTCAGCATACCTGACACGTATAGACTTGTATAGTTCTATAACTATCCGCCGCTCATCTCCTTGGAAATACTCCATCCTCTCTGAGTTAAGCAAGAGATGAAATCTTTTCATCTCTTGCAATTAAAATTATCAGGTAAACAAATTCTTGCCGTGACAGTTTTTGAATTTCTTTCCACTTCCACATGGACAGGGGTCATTCCTGCCTGGCGTCTTCTCTGCCACATAGGGCTCAGGACGTTGTCGTTCCCGTGTATCCTGCTGTGCTGCAGCCTGCTGGGCGGGGTCATTCAAATCACCATGGGTCTCCTGATACTTGGGACGGCGACGCGGTCCTTCAACAGGAGCTTCCTGAACCTCATCGGGACTCTGTATTGGAATCTGTCCACGCATAAGTATACTCGTCGTGCGATTGTATATTTTATCTATCATCGCATCAAACAGGGTAACGCTTTCCAGTTTAAAGATAACCAGCGGGTCTTTCTGCTCATAGCTGGCATTCTGCACAGAGTGACGCAGGTCATCAAGGTCACGGAGGTTTTCTTTCCACTCATCGTCTATAATAGAGAGAAGGATACTCTTCTCAAAATTCTTTACCAGCGATTTACACTGGGTCTCATAGGCTTCCTTCAGATAGCATGTAATATTGTACACACGCTTTCCATCTGTAATAGGAACAGCTATCTTATCATAGATTGAGCCTTGTGTTTCATAGACATTCTTTATCACAGGATAGGCTATCTCTGCCATACGCTCAGTACGGCGCTTGAAATTATCCATCACAGACTCAAATGCCTTCTCGTAGAGGACATTCCGGTCATTGGTTCCCTCAAATTCCTCCTGGGTGAAAGGAGCCTCAACAGCCATAATCTTCAAGAATCTCTCCTGGCAGTTCTGCCAGTCATTATTCTCTATAATCTCCACACAACGGTCCCATATCATATTACTGATATCCATACCTATACGCTCGCCCATCAATGCATGGCGGCGTTTTTCATAAATAACTGTACGCTGCTTGTTCATGACATCATCATATTCCAGCAGGTGCTTACGGATACCAAAGTTATTCTCCTCCACTTTGCGTTGGGCACGCTCTATACTCTTGTTGATGATAGGAGATTCTATGACCTCTCCTTCCTTCACACCAAACCGGTCCATCACCTTCGCTATACGTTCGCTGGCAAAGAGACGCATCAACTTGTCTTCCAGGGAGACAAAGAATACAGAGGAGCCTGGATCCCCCTGACGTCCGGCACGACCACGCAACTGTCGGTCAACACGACGGCTTTCGTGACGCTCCGTACCGATAATTGCCAAACCGCCTGCGGCCTTAACCTCAGGAGAAAGCTTTATATCAGTACCACGACCAGCCATATTGGTAGCTATTGTCACCGCACCCATACGATTGCCGTTGGCATCAGGTGTACTCTGACCTGCCAGAGCCACGATATCAGCTTCTTTCTGATGCAACTTGGCATTAAGCACCTGATGAGGAATCTTGTTCATAGTCAGCATGCGGCTCAGCAATTCGGAGATTTCCACGCTTGTAGTACCAACAAGTGTAGGACGCCCTTCGTTACGCATCTTGATAATCTCAGCAATAACTGCGTTATATTTCTCACGCTGCGTCTTATAGACACGGTCGTTCATATCTTTGCGCTGTACAGGCTTATTGGTAGGAATCTCAACAACATCCAGTTTATAGATATCCCAGAGTTCCTTTGCCTCAGTTATGGCAGTACCGGTCATACCTGCCAGCTTATGATACATGCGGAAATAGTTCTGAAGGGTAATCGTAGCAAAAGTCTGTGTGGCGGCCTCTACCTTGACATGTTCCTTCGCCTCAACTGCCTGATGCAAGCCGTCACTCCAGCGACGGCCTTCCATAATACGTCCCGTCTGTTCATCCACGATTTTAACCTCACCGTTGATGACCACATACTCATCATCCTTGTTGAACATGGTATAGGCTTTCAACAATTGTAATATGGTATGAACGCGGTCGCTCTTTACGGCATAGTCTGCCAGGAGGGCATCCTTCTTGTCAAGACGTTCCTGGTCTGTCAACTGCTCATTCTCAAGGGCAGACAACTGGGCAGCGATATTGGGAAGGATAAACAGCGTAGGATTGTCAACCTGCTTGGCAAGCCACTCATTACCCTTGTCGGTCAGGTCAACACTATTGAGTTTTTCATCAACAACAAAATACAAAGGTTCTACAGCCTCGGGCATGCGCTTGTTGTTGTTTTCCATATATATTTCCTCTGTATGCAGCATACCTGTCTTGATTCCAGGCTCTGAGAGGTATTTAATAAGGGCTTTGTTCTTTGGCAGGGCCTTGTGGCTGCGATAAAGCTGCAAGAATCCCTTCTCCTGAGACGCCTTGTCAGAGGAACCGATTAACTGTTTAGCTTCTGCGAGATACTCAGTTGCCAGTTTACGCTGTACTTCATACAGCTTCTCTATCAACGGCTGATACTCTTCAAAACTCTGGTCATCACCTTTAGGAACAGGACCTGAAATAATCAACGGAGTACGCGCATCATCAATCAGCACAGAGTCAACCTCATCCACGATGGCATAGTTATGGGAACGCTGAACCAAATCATCCGGGCTTATTGCCATATTGTCGCGCAGATAGTCAAAACCAAACTCATTGTTGGTTCCGAAGGTAATGTCTGCCTGATAAGCCTTGCGACGGGCAGCACTGTTTGGCTGATGTTTGTCAATACAGTCAACACTTAATCCATGGAACATATACAGCGGACCCATCCATTCAGCATCACGCTTTGCCAGATAGTCATTCACAGTAACGACATGGACACCATTGCCTGTCAAGGCATTCAGGAAAACAGGCAGGGTAGCCACCAAAGTCTTTCCTTCACCTGTAGCCATCTCGGCGATGCGTCCCTTGTGCAAAACCACTCCGCCGAAAAGCTGTACATCATAGTGTATCATGTCCCACACGGTTTCATTACCTCCAGCTACCCAATGGTTATGGTACACAGCCTTGTCGCCCTCTATCTCCACAAAATCATGGGTTGTGGCCAGTTCGCGGTCAAAATCAGTAGCTGTGACCTCAATGGTTTCATTCTCGGCAAAACGGCGAGCCGTACTCTTCATGATGGCAAAAGCTTCCGGCATGACCTCATTCAGCTTTTCCTCCATACGCTCAAGGACATCTTTCTCCAGTTTATCTACCTGGGAAAAGAGTTCCGCACGGTTCTCAATCGGAGTATCCTCTATGACAGCCTTTATTTTATTGATTTCCTCACGCAAATCATCGGCAGAGTGTTGAACCTTCTCCTGGAGTTCCTTGGTCCGATGACGCAGAACATCGTTGTCTGATTGATCTATTTCCTCGTAAACTTTCTTTACCTCTTCCACGAAAGGTTGTATCTCACGCATATCGTGGTCCGACTTGTTTCCGAAGAGCTTACTTATTAAAGCATTTATATTCATTTTGTTTATCTGTTATATTTATGGATAATGTTTATTCTGTACACTTAATTGCTAAAACCCGACAAAGCAGCTGTGGAACAGGCGTTTGGTGCCCTGATACGTATTATCTGTGACAAGGTCGGGGCAATGCAGTCTGTTGTTACAGGGGTCTCGATGACAGCCGATGTCAGATTGTTTCCATAGAAAATAATAGGGAACGGGATATACGACTCTCTGACAAGCCGGTTATCCTTAGTATCTTCGTTATACAGACGCCAGCCGGGAGAAACCTGTACGAGGATGTCACCCGATGTCTTGGGATTATAGCTGTTGCGTATCCTGTTGATGCCAGGAGTCCATGCTCCAAGGAGCAGGCGTTGTGAGGTATAGACATCCTTCACACCATCACTATGCAACAGTATTTCCTGACTGCGGTCCAGCACATCCGTGACACTCAGCTGTTTTGTTTCAAGCACCTTATGGTTAAGGTATATTTCGTTGCCAAAACAAGCCTCCACATACTGGGCATTTCCGAATATGGCACTCAGATACATGTTCAGCAAGCCCGCAGTACGATTCATATAGAATGTACCGCCCGGGATGCGAAATTTTGACAGGTCAGCCGTTTCCTCATCTGAATATCCCGTTGATGTCAGGACAATCAGTATCCTGTTCTTTCCGACCTTGTTCTCAATTCCTTCAATCAGTTTCGCCAATGCCCTGTCCAGGCGCAAATAGGTGTCCTGCATCTCCATAGGAGATTCTGAGACAGGTTTATGCTCATAGTTACCGGCATAGAAAGTAACAGCCAGGTAGTCGGTAATATCATCATTGCCAATTCCGCTGCCGTTTACACATGCCAGGGCAAAATCAGCAACGAAATCATTTACCAGTCCGCTTGTCGTAAAGGCTGTAAAGCGATGATCTCCCTTGAAACGGTATTCGAAAGGCTTCTTCATACCTCCCGAAAGGAAATAGCTGAAGTTGCCGCTTAGTTCAGACAGCGGTTTCCACACCATCGTCTTCAACTCTTCGTCAAGCAGTTTGCCTCTGTCGGCAGCACTTGCCCAAGTGGGGAAATTACCGTAATACGAGGTGCCGCACCAACGACCTGTCAGGCGGTTTATCCAGAAAGCGCCGTCTGCAGCATGTCCGGCACTGAGGACAGCAGCATCCCTGAACGGAGCTATGGCATAGACAATTGATTTGCCCTCAGTAGAGACTTTCAGTTCATCACTTACTGTCGAAACATTCAGGAATCTCGGAGAGCTCTTCTCTCCCGTAAGATATCCGTCATATTTGTCGTCATCAACACAATATACAGGACGCAAGGTTTTGCGGTCAAGCCATTGGTCTCCTATAACACCATGATCATAAGGTATTGTCCCCGTTGCTACAGTCGCTATACACGAAGCCCTGTTAAGATTGCTCTGCGGATATTCCACATGGCTGTACACACGGCCCTCTTTCATCAGCATGTTGAACCCCTTTTCGCCGCAAACCGGCAAGAAGGCGTTCAGATAGTCGCTTCGCAGCTGGTCTATCGTGATGTTCACCACAACCCGTGGGACCTCTCTCATGACCTGGGCCTCTGAAGCAGACATAGCAACCACAGTCAGGAAAGGCAATAGTATATTGTTCAACTTTTTCATCCTGAGATTCTATTTCCGAATACGGTATTCATATATAATATGGTTGGACATACTTCTTAACAACAAACATAGTGCCAATATCTTTACCTCAACACTTATATATTGAGGTATCCAATAGGTTGCACAAATAAACACGAATAAATATATCCGTGCCACGGCATGATACAAACTTCGTTTATGGCGTATCTCCTTGCCTATAATCCAATAGAGCAAAAAGAGGGGCAGCGGATTGAAGAGCAAGACCAGCCAATTGGAATCAACAGTAGGATGCTGGGAGAAGAGAAACATAAATGTAACCAGCAAACCCGCCAGTCCCTGCAATCCCAACATCACCAGGTCATACACCCAGCATGGCTTGGCCCGGTAAACATCCCATCCGGAGACCATCAGGGTAAGCACAAACAACGTCATGCAACAGGCAAACGGAGACAAGGGGAAACCTTTCTCATAAGCGATAACCCCGTCACTAAGCAATGAATCAGACCTGAGTACCAGCGGCCTCACGCTGCCCGAACTATCTTTGATGAATGCCTCGCCGATGTCATGCTGCAAGCATACTGGAGAAAACTCCTGATGCTCACGGGAAGCATACCAGTCAGCCTCCGCACCGAGCAGCAGGTCCTGTCCGAACAGAGACCAGGCATAGGGCTTTGAGTATTCATGGACGATATCCCTCAATGACTTGTCTGCTATATGTCCGGAATACATCACATCACCATCAATACAATTCTCTATCTGATCTCTTATGCGTGTCGCACAATTATCATAGAAGAAATTATATCTGTAAGTAGCATTCTCAGGAAGACAATTCACCTTCAGAGCCTCAAACAAACGGAAGCATTCTTCCTGGGACAGATTCAGCACATCTTCCCTGACACCAGTTTGGCGCATCCTGTAATTGTCCAGGAAAGACTCCAGGTCAGTAACACCACACAGGTAATCACACTCTCCCAACAGAAAGCGCCAGATAAAATAAGAGGAAGTGAAGCTGAACAAGCCATAATTGAACACATACTCATGCCCTGAATGAAAATCTCTGACCAGCAATGCCGTGTGGCCATAATACTGGTATATCTGTGTTCCGGGAGAACAAGTCAGGAGGCTGACTTCAAGACTATCCTCCCCCATTGAGTTGTTTTCCTGTGCATATACGGGAATACACAAGAACAATGGGAACAACAGGAAACAGAGAATAATTTTCATTCGATGGACCCTGTGATGATTATCTGGCGCTGTATTCCCGTTCCCAGACAACTTTGCCGTCCAGATGCCGCACAACAGCCTTAAACTTGTCACCTTGTGTGTTTACCTCCACACTACCCTGATTTGAATTAACCAGGACAGGATACTTTATCCGGGAGTTGGGTTCACAGTACATGTCCCTATGGAGATGCCCGCATATCATCAGGTCAATATTCATATCATTCAATATCGGCGTGAACTTCTTCACGCAGTCAACAGGACCATGCCATTCATTCCTGCCATCTGTAGTCGGCATATGGGCAATGACTATCCTGTATTTGGCAGCCTTGTACAACGGATCGTCTTTCAAAGTCTTCAGCCATTCGGCCTGCTCTGTGCGGTATTGGTCATAGTCAGTTATGCCTGAATACTCAATATCATCATCAGGTTTATCCTCTCCCGTATCAAGCATGATAATATATACCGGCCCCATATGCATGGCACCATACAGATGGGACTGACGGGGGTTGAAATAATCCTGGAAATGAGTGGCAAACTTTCCGCGTGTCTCATGATTACCCCTGACATAATACGGAGACTTGTTCTTGGCAAACAGACCAATACATTCATCCATAAAACCAGTAAAGAAGTCTTCACCCTTATTCACAATGGATATCATGTCACCGTTAAAGAAAATCATGTCCCTGTTCTGATAATCAGCATATTTCAGCAAAGGAGTAATCACATCATGCCTGCCATGGACATCGTTCAACACCACAAAAGACACATCCTTCTTATTCTCTTCCAAGGTTTTGAAAGTCAGCGGCTTTTCGCGGTACACATCCGTAGATGCCACCTTGCCATACTGTACAAAAGTATTGGTATGGGAAAGCACCTCCTTGGAGAACACCCTGTAACGATAGGTCACACCAGGAGTCAGACCTGTCAGGCGAACCACATGCAACGAATCTGTTCTCTTGACACCTATCTTTGTATCATAGAACTTGCTGCGCTGTTCTGCATAGAAGTTTGTGCCATCATCCGGGGCAAGTTCCACCCACCCCACACTGGGTTTGTCAGAGAGCCAGACAATAGTGGCTTCTGTCTGATATACATTCTGCAGATAAGGCCCATGAACTATTCTTATGGCATGAATAATACTCGGTGAAAGGAAAATGAGGAACACCGCCAGAACAAAAGACTTTTTCATAACTGTTTCAGTTTGTCATATAATTTACAAAAGTACAACTTTTAGTTGTCATACACATACAACATGTCTGCAATTTCTACGAAACATGCACAGACATCGCCATTCTGTCTTGCTAAAAATTCAGGCGCACCTTAGCAGCCAGCAGCCTGTTCTGCAACCTTTTTACATCCAGTTCCCTCGGGGCACACCGTTGAGCTACAGAGAGAGCCGCTGCCGTACCTGCAGCCTGGCCTGTAACCATACAGGTGGATATTTCCCTGGCATCCCATGTGAGAGCCTGATCATAGCCGAAACAACGCCCACATACCAGTATATTGGCAGTCTGACGCGGCAGGAGGGAACGATAGGGAATCTGCCATATTGGTCTGTCCTTCTTGGTGATGCGCCGGCCTTTGTAGTCAAACGGGTCACAGGCTCCCGACATTCCAACCACATCGTCAAACTCCGTCCACTCCATCGACTCCTCCATGGTGATATTATGGAGGCTTTCCAGCACCCTTGTGACACGGATTCCAGGCGTAGGAGCAACTTCCATCAAATAGACATCCTTTGTCTCGGGCTGCTGGCGCAGTTTCTCAATGCGGTCCCACAAGTCAATGCGGTGCCGTTGCAGAAGGTCAGAGACCCTGAACACATCCAGCCCGTCCTCGGGTGCCCTGGTTCCTATCGTGGCAAACTTCATATCCTCATTGGGAGTCACCCCTCCTCCCATCTTCTTGCCCTTACATCCACCCATCAGGTACGATGTGCTTATATGGTACCGGCGGGACTCAAAGGGATCGCCTGTCCAGTTAAACAGACACCCGTCACCACTCGCATCAACAGCCATCTTGCATTTCACGGCAAGACGTCCGGTATTGCAGTCCAGCAACACACTCTCTACCCTGTTACCCGACATAGTCACCCCGGCGGCAGTGGCATTATAGATAACACGGATGCCAGCCTCTTGAACAACCTTGTCCAAGAGATATTTTGTTGCCTCTGGGTCAACTCGTGGCGATACCTCGTTTACAGCCCAGCCATCTTTGAGGAGTTCGTCACACAGCTCCTTGCATATGCCTCCTATGGCTCTTGAGTAATTGCCCGACTTATCCCTGGCGTGAGTAGCCAGGACAGGAAGCACAAGTCCGCCTGTCCACAAGCCTCCCAGATAGCTTGTCTTCTCTATCAGACACACGCTCGCCCCTTCACGCGCAGCACTTATAGCAGCCGCCACACCGCCGGGGCCACCGCCAACGACAACAACATCAGCACTCAGCACAACAGGAATCCTATGGGACGGCTCTTTGACATAGCCCTCCACTTTCAGATGGTCTTCTACAGCATTTGAGACATCCCCTGCCCTGCCATCCGAGTATTTCTCTCCCGGAATAATGACACCGGCATACACATCCTGCGCTTCAGCACTTTTAACACCAGCTGCAAGGGTCATACCCGCAACCGACTTCTTAAGAAAATCTCTTCTATCCATATATTCAACGTTTTAATATTCTTACACACCTGTTCATGACAAAACCGGGTTATTTCAGACCACCTTTTACAGAAGCCAGTCCCTTGCCATCAACCCATATTCAAAATTACAAAAAAAAGAATCACCAGCAAAATCCTGTGTTTAGATATAGACAAAAACCATAAAAAGAGCCTCACCCCTTACCCTCTCTGAGCCTCTCCCTGACCCTCCCTCAAGGGAGGAAAAATATTTAAGTTGCTTTAGGTCAAGAAGATAACAGCTCCCTCCCTTGAGGGGAGGGATGGGGAGAGGCTCCTTGCGCAGCTTTTTTAGCGTAACGGTGTTTTTGCTTTTAGATATTTGCAGTAGTGAGGATTATTTGGCCAACTGGGTCTAATAGAAAATAGGTTCATTCGGCTCAGTTGGCCCAGTAGGCCTATTGGGCTCATCTGGCCCAAAATCCTCATTAGCTCCAAACATCAAAAAGTGTTTTTCCTGTTTTTGTCTAAATTATACACAAGGGTTCGTAGGTGATCCAAAATTTGCGGACTGGCTATGTAACAATTGTTACCAGGCCTACTAGCAAATTCTGCCGGGCTTAGTAACAAAAACTCCCACCTGGAAAAATCAACCAAACAGGGAATGGTTTTAAATGTTTCTTTTCCCATGTTAAGCGACTATCCTAAAAAAAACATAAAAAAATTACTGTCTGTGTAGGAACAAATAAAAAAAAATGGTAATTTTGAAAAAACAATCCACAAGGATTGCAACGCTGTGTGCAATTCAACACGTTTATTTAATATATGCAGACAATATGAATCCGACAAATAATCAACAGACACAGTTTGTCACACTGGCTATCGGGGCTACGGCGCAACGGATGGGCATCACCGCCACCGAGTTGTACAACCGTCTGAAACGTCACGGATTGGTGCGCCGATTGCTGCTTGACTGCTATGACACGCTGCACACAGAGAGCATCGACGGCGTGGTGTGGAACGTGCAGGAAGCTCTGCGCAACTGGGACGAAAAGGAGGGAGGACGGCAAAGATGATGCTCTATCATGGTTCATACACCAGTGTGTCCGCACCTCTAACTGGCATAGGCCGCATGGATTTGGACTTCGGTCCGGGCTTCTATGTCACCAATTTGCGTGAACAGGCCGAGCGCTGGGCACGCCGTGTGTGTGTGATCCGCGCTGCCGATACGCCACTACTCTCCATCTACGATTTTGACGAGAGCGCTTTGCCCGCCGACGTGCGCTACCTCCGTTTGGAGTTCTACGACCAGAAATGGCTCGACTTTGTGGTCAGTAGTCGCCGTGGCGAGGAGCCTTGGCGCGACTACGACATCATTGAGGGTGGTGTGGCCAATGATCAGGTAATCGACACCGTGGAGGACTACTATGCCCGCCGCATCACCGCTGAACAGGCCATCGGTCAGCTGCGTTTTGCCAAGCCAACGCACCAGATGTGCATCCGCCGTCAAGATATTGTAGACCGCTGTTTGCTCTTCATTGGCACTGAGGCAGTAACAGAGAAAGGAGCTGCGCAATGAGAGACCAGGTACTTTGGCGCAAGGAGGGCCGCATCGTAGCCCTGCTGGCCGAGCATCTCGACATTGACACCGAGCGTGCCCTCGATATCCTCTACAACTCGCGGACCTTCGTCCTGCTGTCCAATCCTGACAGCGGTTTGCAACTACAGAGTGATGAATACATTCTCAACGACCTGCTGCATGAGTTAGAAGCATAATCCTATTCTAATTTAAGTTTCTGATAAAAACCTGAAGAGCCGAATCTCACGATATGGCTCTTCTTTTTTAGCCCGAAGGGCGGTGTATTTGCTTTCATTGATTTCAAAGCATGAAATGGGGCGTATGGGGCTGGGATGTCTGACGGAAGTTTACTTACAGTCAGACAGCTACAGCAGCAGACGCAAATCTTGTAAAGACTGAAATCAATGAAAGAGTTTTTGTGTTTTTTTCTTTATTTGTCAGCAAACACAGGAATTTACTTGAGAACCAGAAATTGTATAGAGAAGTTGTGTTTCTTTACATTTTCTTTGTAGCAAAGAAAAAAATATCTTATTTTTGCAAAAGAATGGGCATGTACAGAAGCCTCTGACTTAGACTAGAAAAAGTTGTCACTTCTTTTTTGCCTCCTAAAGTGACAACCTTTTTCAGCTAAGGTCAAAGATACCGTCAGAAAGATACTGTAAATATGTAAAATAATGCGTTCAAAGATCTTTCTTTTTGTTAAATACGGTAAAGTGAAGGCATCAAATATTGTAAAATAAGGCAAATAAATGAATTAAATATTGTAGAATAAGGCGTTCTACGTTTTCCTTTTTGTATCTTTGCACCGAAAAAATAAAGTAAATAAAAGCAGATATGATAGACAAGAGAACATTAGAACAAATTCTGACAGACCAGCGTATTGAAATAAAAGAGCGTTCCCGTGAAAAACTTTGCGGCAGAGAAGAGGAATGTCTTGTTGATGTGACAAGTACTCAGGCGCAAGTGGTGATAGGCGTGCGGCGAAGTGGAAAGTCAACGCTATGCTATCAAGCTCTTCAAAGAGGGAAAACAAACTATGCTTACGTAGATTTCGATGACGAACGGTTAGCTAAGATGCAATCGGAACAGTTGAACGACGTCTTGGAGGTTCTGTATAAGATATATGGTGACTTCAGTTACCTTTTCCTTGACGAAATACAGAATGTTGATGGATGGCACTTGTTTGTCAACAGGATGCTCAGAATGAAGATGCATGTTGTCATCACAGGCTCAAATGCGAAATTGCTGAGCGGTGAATTGGCAACGCACCTTTCTGGCAGAAGCAAGGAAATACCTTTATTCCCTTTTTCCTTCAAAGAGTATTGTATGATGAAGCAGGTGGATACTGCAATCAAGACAACAAAGGGTGAAGCCTTCAGACGTGCAGCTTTCGATGTTTATATGCAGCAGGGTGGTTTTCCCGAACTACTTGTGAATAAAGACCATAAGTCGTATGTGAAGAATCTCGTTGATAATATTCTCACACGGGATATTGAACAGAGATATAAGATACAATACAAGGCTGCCTTCAAGACCTTTGCGCAACATTTGTTGAATAGTGCTCCTGCCATCGTTGCTGTCCCAGATTTAGCAAAGACATTTAATTTCAAGTCGGAACATACAGTTAGAAACTACATAGACTATCTGAAACAGGCCTATATGTTAATAGGCGTACAGAAATTTTCGAAGAAAAGCAAGGTTAGGCAGACTGGCGAGAAGATCTATACCGTTGATGTCGCTATGATGAACCAGCGCGACAATGCTTTTGCGGGAGAAAACCTCGGTCATCGTTTGGAAACTGTAGTGCTCGTTCATCTTATGCGCAAATGCAGACTGGAGGGATTTGACGTCTATTATCTGAACGAGCGTAGTGGCGAGTGTGACTTTGTTGTATGCAAAAACAACCGTGTAGTTCAAGCTATACAAGTGTCGTACGACATTTCAGTGGACAAAACGAGAAAACGTGAAATAGGCGGTTTGCTTCTTGCTGCTAGACAGACGAACTGTAATAATCTCCTTTTGCTGACAGACCATGAATATGGTGAGGTAGAAGAGGCTGGTCATTCAATCAAAATCCAGCCTGTTTATGATTGGAGTTTAGAATTGGGAATATAAAATAGATGTATGAAATTTAAGTTTAAGATACAACAATACCAAACGGATGCTGTTGAGGCTACGGTGAATGAGTTTGGAGAAAAGAAACTTTGGAGACGCAAGTAGTTCTCTCACATCACGAACTTTGAGAGAACTTTACGAGAAATCTATGAGAATTTTCTTTTTTAAAATGTTTAATATCAGTCAATTGGATAATTTGCAACATGTTAAATTTAAGAGAAGTTTAAGAGATAATTAATGATCATCATCGAATCGAAACGAAAGAAGGCTTAGCGTTCTCCTTCGACAGGCTCGGGAAACAACGTTAACCATAACGATAACCTTAACAGAAGCCTCACCCCATACCCTCTCCAGAAGCGAGGGAGATTTTAAGGGTTTAAGGAGTTTAAGAGTTTAAGGAGTTCTCCTTCGATCCGTCCAGCTGTTTATACCAGGAAGATAAATGTCTCCTTAGAGTAGTGTTTATTAATTTTATCTTCCTAATTCAAAGAGACTTACTTATTTTGTGAAGCATTATTTTGCTTGCAATAGAATTACTTATTATCTTTGTGTATGGTTTAAGAGGTGTTTCT
>ONKB01000105.1 GCA_900318305.1 uncultured Prevotellaceae bacterium
GAGATCATTTCGCCTGTCATTTTAAAGTCATTTGGCCTGTCCCAAGATTTGCCTTTGTCCCAAAATGGACAAAAATTCAGGCGAGGAAAATTGGGCAATAGTGCCATTTTGGGTGATGGGCCTATTGGGCCCACTAAGCCCGCTGGGTCCAATAGGAAGAACTCCAAATTTCATGTCCTGAGATTTTAGTATTTGTACCTTTTACGGGAGTTGTTCGGAATATTAAAATCTCAGAGGGTAAACGAATGGATTTTGGGGTGACGTTTACTGCCCACAGGGTGTTGTATAAGGTTTAAATGGTGAAAAAATCTGTGAAACAAAATCTCCAAAAATAGCTCAGTGTCGCTGGTTTTGTCATCTGTAACAGCGCATCCAACACTTTTACAAGGGCTTTGTTGGTATATCAACAACTTAGTATCTTTGCCGCAATTCTCCAAGCGCCAGGTAAACCCAAAGCGGAATAGTGATATAATGCAAAAGAAATAATTCTGTTAAGTGTTGATTGTTTCTCCGGATAGCTTTTCTTCTTCAATCTCATACCCAGCAATCCATTTCCTTCAGCCTTGATTTTTCCGGCAATGATGGATTTCCTGAAATATAATGCATTTATACTCTTTCGGTCTTGAATGTCATGATATACCTTGTCAATCGCAATATTAATTTCATCAAACCGTTCCGACAATGAGCGTCCTGTAATGCTATTAGGGTGTGAGTGTATGATATGATAGGACTTGTCTTGGAAATATAGCATTTGCGGTTTGTTGGTCAGGAGTCTGACGCCTAACTCCCAGTCATTCCAGTAATGCAGCGACTCATCCCAACCGCCAGTTTGCTGGAAATACATTTTGCGTACGACAACGCTTTGTGTTGTCAAAAAGGGTGTTATTATCTGATACCAGGGATATTTAGATGCGCCGTAGTTCCTGACGTGAGTGCTACCGTCATTTTTCCTGATAGTTGTGACAAATACATACATATCAAGCTCTTGTCGGCTGATTTCCTTTTTTACCCTTTCTATAAAATCAGCGGACATGATGTCATCAGAATCAAAGAAATAAACAAAGTCAGATGACGCTCTATTCAATCCCGCATTTCTTGCAGCGCATGCACCAGGCGAAATACTATCCATCAAGATAACATTACAGATCTCTGCCATTTTGGCCTTGAATTGTTCTGCCATAGCCACCATTTGGCTGGATGCGTTGTTGTTAACCAAGATTATCTCATCGGGTTTAACAACTAAGCCCAGAAGACTGTCGAGCATGTCTTTGAAATAATCCATGCGATTATAATATGGTATAATTACAGATATGCCGTTCATAGTTTTACATAGATTATACCATAGACCATGTTCCACAGCAGGACAAATGGATTTGTCTTTCGATAATTAAGAATGGAGAATTTCAGGCATCTCAGGAAAGCCCCCCCTACTCCATGTATTATACAGAGAACACCGCCTTTTGCACGTTGCAGCGAGGCGTTCTGGTAAAATGCATGTCGTGTCGTGGTCGCGTCTGTTTCAACTATGACACCTGGAAAGTATTTTATTGTAAGACCATTTTTATATGCCTGCCACAAAAAGACTTCTTCTTCACCACATCCAAGTTTAGGGGCATTGATGCCGAATCTGACATCAAAGTGAGGCATCTGGGAATTATTCCGAATTGCTATTTCCTGTGAATTGAACCAATACCCTTTAGGCATATTGGGATATGCAAATGATACTGCAGGATACTTGTGAAGAAAATGCCCCTCGTGTGTAATCGCCTGAAAGCAAGCAATGTCAGTATCAGGATTCTGCAGGAATGTATTAATGATGGTGTCAAAATATGCGTTTTTAAACTTGGCGTCATCGTCAGCAATAAGCAAGATATCGCCTGTGGCATGCGACAGGGCCACATTCCTGTTTTTTGACAACCCCATGCCTTCATGGGACACATACTTGATATCGGTTCTTCCTGCCGGGAATTGTGAAGGCACTTTTTTGTACAATTGATCTGAGTACTGGTGAGACACTAACCACTTCACATTATCTCTTTGTTCAAGGATAATCCCAGGTATTTTCTCTATACCCGCATTGTAAGTACAGATAAGTATCTCTAAAACCATCGTCAATTATGTCTTAGGACGTTTCCTCTTCTCTATCAGGATGCCTTGTACAATCGTCTTGAAGAAGGGGAAAAAGTGCACTCTTCCTTTACGGCTTTTATCTAAAGCATAGAGAAAAGCCTTCCATATAGCCCTCTTGTTATAGACATAGCTTAACAAAGCACCATAGGCACGTTGAACGTGTTTATCTACATATACAAGCCTCGGTTTATATAGTGCAGAAGTTTTGATTACAGGTATCGGGAAATATCTTAGTTTCAGACCGTCTCTCAAAGCATCTTCAAGAAAGACCTGTGTCTCAAAACAATCAAATTGATCAGAGCCTAAGCCAAATCTGGTATTAAACGACAATATGCCCTGAACCTTTTCCCTCCTGCAGACCATTTCATAAGTTAAGACCTTAAAACGCTCCTTAAACCGCAGGATGCCCTTTTCTTTTGTAGGAAAATTCCTCAGCGATTTGCCGGCATAGCTTTGAGACTGGAACAAGGCAATATCCACGTCAGGGTGTTGATCGAAAACCTTACGTATCCTGTCTATGGCATCATCTAAGATAATAGTATCATCGTCAATAAAATACAAAAGATCACTTGATGCAATGTCAAGAAGAAGATTGCGGCTGCGCGATAATCCCGTTTCTTTTCTCTTTATCAGCGTCACATCCTCATACCTGCCCAATTCTTCAGGTATAAGGTTTAGGTACTTCTCGTCTGTATATTGGAAACAGATGATGTATTTCACACCATCAATCGGATTAGGCAGCGCTTCTTTAATCCTGACAATCCTTTTGTTTCTAACACTTATTAATATATCGATAGTCAGCATACAAACTGATTTATAGTAGTTGAAATATATTCCACCTCTTCTTGTGACAGCAACGGATGTAAAGGAATGCTTAATTCCTGGCTGCTAACCTGTTCTGCAACAGTAAAATTGAAATGATTATATGGATAGAATGCCCGTTGCTTGCTTGGTATTACAGGATAGTGAATGATGGTTTCTATCCCCTTGGCTGCAAGATATTGCTGTAGTTTGTCACGCTGTTCGGAGAATACGGGAAATACATGATATACAGAATCTTCAGCAAAACAACAATGATAAGGTAAGTTCACATATCTATTGTTTATGTTTTCAAAATAGTATTTGGCTATTCTCATTCGTTTTGAGTTGTCTTCTGACAATCTCTTTAGTTTTACATTCAATACCGCAGCCTGAAGCTCATCCAATCGTGAATTAACGCCTTGATGCTGGTGGTAATATTTTCTGATCTGGCCATAGTTGGCTATTTGTCTTGTTGCCTGTGCCAGGTCATCGTCATTTGTGACTATAGCTCCTCCGTCACCTATAGCTCCCAAGTTCTTGGTAGGATAAAAGCTGAATGCAGCCGCGTCAGCAAGATTTCCTGCGCGTTGATTGTCAGAAGTAACTGCCCCATGGGCTTGGGCGGCATCTTCAATCAGCTTCAGGTTATACTTTGATGAGATGTGTTGGAGTTCCTGCATTTTGCAGAGTCTGCCATATAGGTGGACACATATTATAGCGCGAGTTTTTGAGGTTACCAAACCGTCTATCTGATTGGCATCAATTAAGTAGTCATCCTTGGAAACATCACAAAATACCGGCTTGAGCTGACTCTGGACAATACTTTCCGCTGAAGCAATAAAAGTATGTGCAGGAACAATCACCTCGTCGCCGTTATCCCAATGGTATAGCTGCTTATATGCCATAAGAATAACCTTCAACGCATCCAGTCCATTACCGACACCGACACAGTGACGCGTACCACAAAATTCGGCAAAATTCCTCTCAAATACCTTCACATGATTGCCCAGGACAAACCATCCTGATTTAATTACGCTTTGTACACTCTCGGAAAGATATGGCTCAAAACTCTGAGTGATTTTCTCTAAGTCGTAGTATTTTATTTCCATAACCATTACGAGATATTTAAGAGGTATTCGTCATAACATATTCCCCGTCCGCCAAAGCCTTCTTTTTGGAACAACAAACCCGTATTCACGATTTGTCCTTCTTTCTCGGTAGAAACGCCGAAATCAAGATACGAGTAATGCCGGAACAATTCTGTATGCAGAATATAGTCAAACAATAAATCCAAAGCTCCTGATTCACAACCGGCATCATTTGATGCGATATATTGCGCATGAATAACATTGGAGGTTAAAAACAATACCGTTCCGGCGATGACTGTATTTTCTTTCAGAACAGTTAACAACCTGATTTCATGTTCAAAATTTGATTTTAACAAAAGTATCTCTTGAAGTGAATGAACAGGGTGTCTTTGGTGTTTCGTCATCAGGACATCAGACAGGATATCCCAAAATGCCCGCCATGTGTCAATGCCTTCAATCATACTCACAGAAAGACCTGTCTTTTTAGCCTTAACAACATGACGGCGCCTGAGTTCTGAAAAGGTTATAGGCTGATGTATTAGTATTGCGCTTGAAAGTTTTCTATGTATCAGCTGTGCACCTCTTTGTGTCAAATAGTACAAATCCTGTGACGAAGGATATGTGTGATAGATATAAGGAATTGGCTTATAATACAAGGATGACGCATGCAGGTGCTTTGAATAATAATCAATGGCCAGAGTCAGCATTTCTGATACTTCCGGAGATGAAGTGGTTGCTGGTATGATTATGCCACCATAAGTCAAACCAGCATGTGAATAAACGGCATCTTCATTGATGTTGGCAGGCAGTAGTCCTTTGATTATATTCTTTTTGACAAACATTAATGAAACATCTTCAAACCTATCCTTGTGATAATCCATAAAATCACGGTTAAATAGGAATGTTCCATTACACGAAGCATTAACAATCCTGTTCCACTCCTCTTTGTATTGATTATTATAACTGATTATTTGCATTGGAGATTTTTAAGATACTCTTCATAATCATCAACATAATAATCAGGACTATATTCTTCGTCAGATGCAACGAAACATACTGTTCCTTTCTCAAAGTTTGTCAACAGACACCATACACCTGCAGGTATTACAATGCCTTCGTTTGCTTTATCGAGATGATATGTCTTGAAATATTCGCCATCATCTACATAGATATCAAACGAACCCGATAAGGGGAAAATGGCTTCTGTACATTTCCAGTTAGCATGTCCGCCCCGAGAGGCATTATCAGGCACATCATATATCCAGAATACTCTCTTAATCATAAAAGGAATGTCGGCTTGGGCATCAGCAAACGACAAGCAACCACGATGGGTTTCCTTAAATGATTTTAGTTTTATCAGAGAGCAATTGGGAATACCTGATATACTCATTGTTCCTGTTATTTTATCTTGGCATAAACTTCATCAATAATCATTGTTGCAAGAGCTGATGCACGCTCTTCCGTATTTGCCTCTGAATAGACTCTGATTATTGGTTCTGTATTGCTTTTGCGCAAATGTACCCAGCCGTCAGGAAAATCAATTTTGACTCCATCTATATTCGTAACCTGCTCTCCGGAATGTGCATTTTCTACAGATTTCAATATGGCATCAACATCTATTTCGGGCGTAAGATCAATGCGGTTCTTGGTTATTACGTATTCAGGATATGTCTTGCGCAGTTCGCTCACCTTTAATTGTTTCTTCGCCAAATAGGTTAGAATCAGCGCGATGCCAACTAATGCATCACGACCATAATGAGCTTTAGGATATATCACACCGCCATTACCCTCTCCGCCTATAACGGCTCCGGTCTCCTTCATTTTTGTTACTACATTGACTTCTCCGACAGCAGCAGCAAAATAATTGCATCCATAGTTGCGGGTTACATCCCTGAGTGCTCGTGTTGAACTCAGGTTGGAAACAGTGGCGCCTTTCTCAGACTGCAAAACATAATCTGCTACTGTAACCAACGTATATTCTTCGCCGTACATCGTTCCGTCCTCACAGAATAAAGCAAGTCTGTCAACATCAGGATCTACGACAAAGCCGATGTCATAAATGCCTTTTTGCATCTCTGACTTCATGACGCTAAGGTTTACCTCAAGAGGTTCTGGGTTATGTTGGAAGTCACCAGTTGGCTCAAGGAATAATCCTTTGATTTTACTAACACCTAACTGTTTAAGCAACTCTGGCAGAATGACACCTCCAACAGAATTAACTGTGTCGATGGCAACGCTGAAATTGGCTTTTCTGATAGCGTCGATGTCAACCAGCTTCAGTTCTTTGATAAAATCAATATGTTTCTGACCAAACGAAAAATCTTCTGTATATTTTCCGAGATGATCCACGTCGGCATATTCAAAATTGCACTCTTCTGCAAGTGCCACTACTTCGGCGGCTTCAGTCGCATTCAGGAACTCACCTTGTTCATTTAACATTTTCAGGGCATTCCATTGTCTTGGATTATGGCTTGCTGTCAGAATCAGACCGCCACATGACTTAGTCATGGTTACAGCCAGCTCTGTTGTCGGAGTAGATGCCAGACCGATATTGATAACATCGTATCCAAATCCCATAAGTGTGCCACATACAATACGGGATACCATTTCGCCAGATATACGGGCGTCTCTGCCAACAATTATGGTATTACTGGCTGATTGATATGAACGCCGTCTTTGGACGGCATAGGCAGATACGAATTTTACGATATCCAACGGTGTCAGAGAGGAACCTGCAGGCCCTCCAATTGTTCCGCGGAATCCTGAGATAGATTTTACTAAAGTCATTATACTATAAGATTATTAATTTTCAGAAGGATATACCGTAACAGTTTTTGTGAGTCTCACAGTGCCCTCTATTGTCGAAGGCTCCGAAACTATAGTTAATCCTGCGGCATGTTCAGTTGCAGCAGCCTTGCAGGAGGAGCCCGAAACACTGTATTTGCCAGTGAACTTTATAGTAATGGAAGTAGGCCTGGTGATTGATACAGCAGGTACTTTGAATGTGAATATCGGGTCACCATTATTTTGATCATAAACAATACCAACATGCTGAGTCGTGGTATCATTCACATACCAGTCATAAGTTGTACGATTCAACAACTTGCCCTTTTTTGATTGTACTGCAGTTGCCGTAACTGTCATACC
>ONKB01000093.1 GCA_900318305.1 uncultured Prevotellaceae bacterium
AATATAAAAGCGTCTCACGTATCCAACCCGCTTTATGTTTTTGTGTCGGAAAATCCCGATATCGGAGGATTTTTGTTGCTTGAATCCTGATGTCATTTCGTCAGCCTGTAACCCTAATTTGTGTTGGAAATATGTGAATACCGCCTCCTATATAAGCAAACACAGAAATTTTTTAGTGAGCCAAAAACTTTGTAACTTTGTTTGAAAACATAATTTCTTAAAGTTATTGAAACCATAATGACCATACAAGAAGCAATACAGGCCCGTCATAGTGTGAGGGCGTATAAGGAACAGGCTCTGGCAGATGATGTTGTCAGGGTACTCGTAGAGCAGATTGCCCATTTGAATGATGTGGGACAGTTGCATATACAACTGATTCTCAACGAACCAAAGGCATTCCTGGGAACACTGGCTAAATATGGAAAGTTCAAGGGGGTAACCAACTACATTGTCATGGCAGGAAAGAAGTCTGATGACTTGGATGAACGTGTAGGCTATTATGGTGAGCATCTGGTCCTGTTGGCCCAGACGCTTGGACTGAATACCTGCTGGGTAGGACTCAGTTACTCAAAAGTGCCAGGAACCTATGTGCTTGAAGAAGGTGAGAAGATTGCCTGTTACATAGCCATCGGCTATGGCGTGACCCGTGGCGTTGGCCATAAGATCAAGACCGTCGAACAAGTCAGCAATGCCAGTGCCATCACCCCTTCATGGTTCAGAAAGGGAGTAGAAGCAGCTCTGCTTGCTCCTACTGCCGTAAACCAACAGAAGTTCTTCTTTGAGTATGTTGGCGTCAAGGACAGTTGTCATAGGGTTCTTGCCAAGAAAGGCTTCTCCTTGATTGGCTATACTCATATGGATTTAGGCATAGCAAAATATCATTTTGAGATGGGTGCCGGCAAAGAAAACTTTGTATGGGTATGAAGACTATTCTGCTCCTCTGAAAATTTGTTCGTACTTTTGCGGCTGAATACAGAAACGATAAAGAAAACAGATGAAAAGACATTTACTCTCACTTGTGACTATGCTGCTGATTGGTAGCGCCTCCCTATGGGGTCAGACCAATCTGGCTGGGCGTGCCTATCATCATCCCAATATCATGGCCGACCAGTTGAACGAAGCCATGAAGGACCTGAATAAAGAGGATGCAAGAAATAAAGCCATTGCGAAGGCCGAAGCAAAGAAAGGCAGGAAACTGACTGCTGCCGAAACGGCAGAGGTGGACAAAAATCTCGACAAGGCCATCGCTACTGCCAATGCCATCAAGAAAGGCATGAAGACAGCCGTTACCATAGAGTTCAAGGACGAAAAGAACTTGGTGATGAAGGCCGATATGCAAATCAACGATGATGCCCTGAAGGCTGCTGGCATGGGCTGGCTGAAGCGCAAAGCCTTAAAGGCAGCCATAGCCGCATCCCCCTCGTCGGAAAAGGCCACCTATGTGGCAAAAGGCCAACAGGTCATCATGATTGACAAAGTCGGCGAGCGTGACACGTTGCAGCTTAGTCAGGACGGCCAGTACCTGAGCGGCAAGCTGGGCGCAAAAACTCCCTTCAAGCTTAAGAGGACAAAATAGTTTTTGTTAATGGGTTGTTATCGCTTTACCCGGTTTAGGCTTTCCTAGGCTTTTCTAGGTTTTTCTAGGACTTCCTAGGATTCCTAATTCTCTCTATCGCTTCCTCCAGTTCCTTTATCCTCTTCTTAAGTGCAGCATTCTCAGCTTCCAGTGCCATCATATGAGCGTCTTGTCGAGAAGGGGTCAGTTTAATGAAATCATGCCGTCTTTTACGGTTATCTCGCCTTCGTTGACAAGCCACTCCAAGGCTTCCCTGATGATATGAATGTCAAAAGGCAACTGATAGATGCTGTTTAGGGGCTGGCTCTTTTCGGCAATAAAATTCTGAATGGCCTCGGCGGCTTTCTCTATTTGCTGGTAAGTGGATTTCTGATTGCCCTTGCGCTGGCATACATCACATTGATTGCAATCGTGTATGTCGGTTTCCCCGAAGTAACTTAAAAGTATGCGGCTCCGACATATCTGCTGGTTTTGGGCATATTCCAAAATGGCTTCGATGCGTTCCTCGTATTCTTTCTTGCGAATCTCGTAAATCTCAGGAACGAGATGAATGTCCTTGGTTTCAACTCTTCTTGTATTGAAGGTTATGTAAGGAGTGTCTTTGCGGGGAATATAGTGCAGGATATGTTGCTGACTCAGGGCTTTCAATATCTCATAAATGGTGTCGGGGGGAAGTTCGGTCTGACGAGACAGGTCTTTCTCCTCGATGTACACATACTCGCTGAAAACTCCGCCATAGCTGCGGAGTATTGCCTGAATGACGGAACTGGTATTTGGCGGGAGATTGCCAAGTCTGTGTAACTCGTCCTTGCGGAGCAGGAACATCAGGCGTGACTTGGTCTCCTCCTTGTCCCAATATGTGACATAGCCTGCCTTGGACAATATGAGCAGACTGCTTATAAGTGGGACGGGGAAGTAGCGGAATTTGGTGCAGAAATCAATGACGTTGAATTCATGGGTGACATTGTAGCCGTCGCCTACGGCGAGCTGGTAGTAGGAGCAGATGTCCTCATAGGATTGACGGATGTAGTCCGTAGGGGGGAATTTCTCGTTGACGCGCTTTCTGAGTTTAGCATTGTCACTGGCGTTATACAAAAGGATGGCTTCGGCTTCCTTCCCGTCTCTTCCTGCTCTTCCGGCTTCCTGGAAATAGGCTTCTATGGAATCGGGGAGGTCGGCATGGATGACGAGCCTGACATTGGGCTTGTCTATTCCCATGCCGAAAGCATTGGTGGCGACGATGACCCGTGTGGTCTCGTCATACCACATGTTCTGGCGGATATCACGGTCGGTATTGTCTAATCCTGCATGGTAGTGAAGTGCCGATATGCCGTTGTCTTTCAGCCAGTCGGCAATCTCGCGTGTCTTCTTGCGGTTTCGTGTATAAATGATTGCGGGACCAGATGTTCGCTTGAGGATATTCAGAATGGCCTGATTCTTGTCTTCCGTATTGGTGACAAGATATTTGAGGTTCTTACGCTCAAAACTCATCCGCTTGACATTGGGCGCAGGGAACAGCAGTTTGTCCTGAATGTCGCTGATTACCTTTGGCGTTGCGGTTGCCGTTATGGCCAGAATGGGTTTTCCTGGGAGGATGTGGCGGATGTTGGTTATCTCCAGATAGGAGGGGCGGAAGTCGTATCCCCATTGTGAGATGCAATGGGCTTCGTCAACAGTAATGAAGTTGACGTTCATGTGGCTCAGCTTTGTCTGGAAGAGGGGAGACCCAAGCCGCTCAGGGGAGATATAAAGAAATTTGTAGTCGCCGAGGATACAGTTCTCAAGGGTTATCAGGATTTTCTCGTGTGACATGCCCGAATATATGGCATCGGCTTTTATGCCTTTCTTCTTCAGGTGGCTGACCTGGTCCTTCATCAAGGAAATGAGTGGCGTGATGACGATGCAGATACCTTCCATGGCCATGCACGGCACTTGGAAAGCGATGGATTTGCCTCCGCCGGTAGGCATAAGCCCCAGAGTATCCTTGTTGGCATAAATGCTCTTTATGATGTCTAACTGGATGCCTCGAAAATCATCAAAACCCCAATATTTCTTTAATATTTGGTGGAATATAGTCATGGCTTGATGATTTTATCCCTTTTCTTCCGCCGGTTGGATGTCTTCTATCTGAAGCTGGACTTCATTGTGTTTGTAAGTGTTTTCCTCAATGGAGTAGCAGATGTCGAAAGCGCGTTTTGATTTGATGAAACGTGCTCTGCTGCTTTGCCCGAAGGCTATGCCGCTCATGATGTTGTTGCTCTTGTTGTCAACAAGCTCCAACTTGATGTGCTCCTGCTCGCGGCCCACAACCTTGCTGGTTCCGTAGTCGTACACGTTCTTAGTACAGAAGAGCGGTTTGCTGTTGTCGGGGCCGAAAGGACGGAATTTCTTGAGGTCGTGCTGGAATTTCTTGTTGATGTCCTTGAAGTCCAGAATCCCGTCGATGACGAGCGTAGGCTGTATCTGTTTCTCCGTGATGTGTTTCTCGACATAATCCTCGAAACGCTTCATGAAGGGTTTTATATTCTCTTTTTTCAGCGTCAAACCTACAGCATAGGTGTGCCCGCCGAAGTTTTCAAGAAGGTCCCTGCAGTTCTGGATGGCTGTATAGACATCAAAACCCATTACAGAACGGGCAGACGCCGTGCCGTATTCTCCGTCTATGGCGATAACGACTGTAGGACGGCAGTAGAGCTCGGTAAGACGTGATGCCACGATGCCGATGACTCCTTTGTGCCATGTTTCGCCGTATAATACGATGGAGCGCTTGTCTTCCAGGTTTGTCATGCTGTCAATAATGGCATTTGCCTCCTCGGTCATCTGCTTGTCAATATCCCTGCGTGCCTCGTTATAGGTGTTGATGGTATTGGCCATCTCGCAGGCTTTGTCAAAGTCTTTCTCAATAAGGAGTGCGATGGTTTCGCTTCCGTTCTGTATGCGGCCGGAGGCATTGATGCGGGGACCTATGCGGAAGATGATGTCATTCATCGTGATTTCCTTATTTTCCAGTCCGCATATCTGCAGTATGGCTTGAATGCCTACTGAAGGACTTGAGTTTAGCTGCCTTAGACCATGGTATGCCAGAATGCGGTTTTCTCCCATGATAGGGACGATATCGGCACCGATACTGATTGCACACAGCTCTAATAGGGGAGTAAGGCGGCTGAATTCGATGCCGTTGTTGATGGAGAAAGCCTGCATCAGCTTGAAACCGATACCACATCCGCATAAGTCGTGGTATGGATATGTTTCGTCGCTTCGTTTCGGATCTAATATCGCATAGGCGGGAGGCAATTCGTCGTCGGGCACATGGTGGTCACATACAATAAAATCTATGCCAAGACTTTTGGCGTACCTGATTTCCTCAATGGCTTTGATGCCGCAATCCAAGATGATGACAACTTTCACTCCCATGCTCACGGCACGGTCAATGTTCTTCGTGGAAATGCCGTAACCGTCATCCTGACGGTCTGGAATATAGTATTCCACATTGCTATAAAAACTGTGCAGGAACTTATATACAAGTGTTACTGCCGTACAACCATCAACATCGTAGTCTCCGTAGACGAGGATCTTTTCCTTCATTCCAATGGCCTCATTCAACCTTTCTACAGCCTTGTCCATGTCTTTCATGAAGAAAGGGTCGAGGAGATCGCTTAAAAGCGGATGGAAGAATTTCTTCGCATCATGGACATTGGTTATTCCTCTTCGGATAAGAAGAAGTCCTAATTCTGAGGGAAGACCCAGCTCAGCAGCCAATTCCTCAGCTGCTTTGTCTAATTCCGGTGTTGTAGGTTGGAATTTCCATAGATAGTTCATTTATATATTTTTATTTTATTTTCATTTTCAAGTCCTCCCAAGTATGATGGAGAGAGGTGATGGCTACGTGCTCATATTGAGACTGTTACGTCGGATTATTGATAAGAATCAAATAAGATAATTTTCAATGAGTTACTTCTAAGCCATTTTAACATCGTAAAGTTATAAATAAAAATTGGTTTGAGAGTCTTTTCTGCTTTGATAATTTTGTGATAATCCTATTTTTGGTCTGCTTATCTATTGATTTGCTTTTGAGGGAAGGGAAATTGTATTATGCTATTGTCAAAATTCAGCTTTAAGTAAACACACATAGTTGATGTTAAATAATCGTTTGTTCGTCACGTAAAATAAGCCTACCCCCAACACCTCTCCTCCTGGGTGTGAAGAGTTGTTGTTAATAAGATTTAGGGTTTAAGAAGTATAATTCATACAAAAGAGAAAAGTCCAGTAAAACCGGACTTTTCTCTTTTGTTCAAATCTGAAGTAATGATGACTATTTGATTTTTAATTTCTGGGCGATATGTTTTGGCAAAGCGTCTTTGTGGAGCAGGATATTTATGGTCTTGTAGGCTACAAAGGCTTTGGAGATGTAGCTCTTGCCGTGGTATTTGTTGTAATCACCCCATGAGTTCTTCATCATGAAGTATTCTTTCCCGTTCTGGTCTTTGACAAGTCCGTATATTATCATACCATGATCGTCGGTGGTTTCCCAGTTGTCGTAGGCTTCCTGACGCAGTTCCTGAGTAACTTCGATTTCATTCTGTGAGTTCTTGATTAATTCCTCTTTTGTGCTTTCTCCCTGCCAGCGGGCCTGGTCAGAACCAGTATTGTCCTTGGCTTTCCCTTCTTTAGGCATTAAGACGATTTCGTTTTTGCGGAACGACGGTTCGCTGATGTCGGAACCCCAGGCAAATGTATAACCGTGACGGATGGCATAGTCCATAACTTCCATGAACTCGTCAAGTGGAAGGTTATAACTAAGTCCCCAGCGCCAGTTGTCTTGTACCTCGATGGCAAATTGACTGTAGAAAGGATGATGGCTGAATGAAGTCAGAGAAACATAATCGTCCATATTCAGGCCGATGCTCTCGGCGAATGATTTTGGCGTGTACTCTTTGTTTTTGTACGTGAATTTCTGGGGAATTTCACCGATGTAAGCGTTGTAAATACCCTGCAGGCCATTCTGCCATACTTTTGAGAGCTTCTTCAAATCGCTCTTGGCCAGGGCTTGTACATAGGCGGTAGTTACTTTGCTTAATTCCGTATGGTTGTAGAGGGAATCGCCATAGAGGCTTCCTTGTTTAGGCATGGCGTCCTCTGGGCAGATGCCATAGTTCTTAATGCAATATACAGCATCGTAGAAACTGCCGCCTTGGGAGAAAGAGACGTCCCCATGTGTTCTCACTGCAGCTATGGCGCGATCCATGTATGTTTTTTCGATAAGATAGGACTCGCACAGGTCATATTCTTTGTTGTTCATGCGAAGAAGTTCTGCCTCAAAGAATCCTAATGAGGAAAATGCCCAGCATGTGCCAGACTTGTTCTGGTTTTTTACTGAGGTGATAGGATTCTCCTTTATGATGGTAAATCTCAGAGAATCTTTTGTCTCCTTTTCTTTTTTCTTTTGAGCGTAAACATTGCACCCAATAATCAGGGCACAAAGAAATACTGTAATAGTTCTTGTTGATTGCATATTACTAAGTGTTATAAAGTTATTCATATCTATGTTTGCTCATGTATTCCTCAATTTCATCAAGATGATAAGGGATTATGTCGTGACCGAGCATGCGTGATCCTTCCGCAGTAATAAGAACGTCGTCTTCAATACGAATACCACCGAAGTTGCGATACTTGTCGATGGCATCAAAGTTGAGAAATTCGGCATTTGTGTTGTTTTTCTTCCAGAGGTCAATTAACGCTGGAATGAAATATATGCCAGGTTCATCTGTGACGATGAAGCCTTCCTCAAGTTTCCTTCCCATGCGAAGGCTGGAGGTGCCAAATTGGGATGATGGCTGTATTTCGTCATCGAATCCGACATATACCTGTCCGAGCGACTCCATGTCGTGTACGTCCATTCCCATCATGTGTCCTAAACCATGAGGAAGGAACAAGGCGTGGGCCCCTGCCTGAACGGCTTCTTCTGTATCTCCTTTCATCAGGCCTAACTGCTTCAGGCAGTTGGTCATGTGACGACAGACTTCCATGTGAACGTCAAACCATTTAATGCCAGGTTTGGCTAAGTTGAGAGCCAGGTCGTGGCATTGTTCAACAATAGTATAAATCTCTTTCTGCTTATTGGTGAATCTCCTGCTAACAGGAACGGTGCGCGTGTTGTCGGAGCAGTAGTTCTCGTTTGTTTCTGCTCCTGCGTCGCATAATAACAGCCTTCCTGCCTCCAGATAATTGTCTGACGGATAGCCATGCATCACTTCTCCGTGAGTTGTAACAATATTGGGGAACGACACCATTGCTCCCAAGGAATTGGCTATGCCTTCGATGATGCCACTTATGAAATGCTCGGTTACTGCGGGCGAAGCCAGTTTTATGGCTGCTGTATGCATTTTGTATCCGATAGCACATGCCCGTTCTATTTCTTTGATTTCAGCTTTGCTCTTGGTGGAGCGAAGTTTTACCACGGCCTTGATGAGTTCAACGGAAGCCGCCTCTTTCTGTTTCCGCGGATGGATGCCTAACAAATCATGGAGAAAAATCTGGGTGTCGTGTCGATAGGGAGGAAGGAAATGGATGGTTCTTCCTGCTAAGAGTGCCTCTTCAATAAAATCTCTTATCTTATTGAATGGTAATGTCTTATTTATTCCAACTTGTTCGGCTAATTCGCTGACGTTATCAATACTTCCAAACCATATGATATCGTTGATGTCGATATCATCACCAAATAAATATTCTGTATCATTATCAATATCGATAACTCCGATAAGCCCCTCTCTCTCTTGTCCGAAGAAGTAGAGGAAGGTACTGTCTTGCCGATGATGATAGAAATTGTATGGTCCGTTTGCGGGACTCTCGTTGTTTCCCGGAAAAATGAGGATGCCGCTTCCCATTAGATTCTTCAGGGATTGTCGGCGCGAAATATATGTATTCTTGTCAAACATAGTACATTTATAATAATATACGGTACAAAATTAATACATTTATGCGAAAATTTATTTAATTCTTTATATTTTTGCAGTTATAATAAAACAGGATAAACTATGATGAGACGTATTTTAATTGCTGTAATTGTATGTTTGGTATTGTTTCCCTCTTTTGTCATATCAAAGACAGAATGGCACTGGGATAAAGGTACGATAATAGTAGATGTGCCGCAGCGTCCGCAAGAACAGAAAGATGTTCTGGCGTTGCGTGTTGCACCTATTCCCATTGTAAGGGTTGCTTTTGTCGGCCTTGGCATGCGTGGTCCGGGTGCTGTAAAGCGCTGGACGAACATAGCTGGAACCCGTACGGTGGCATTATGTGACGCAGAGAAGGGGAGAGTGGATTCCTGCCAACAAATCTTAACTCAGAGGGGTTTTCCTGAAGCTGATGCCTATTGGGGAGAGGATGGGTACAAGAAACTCTGCGAGCGCAATGACATAGACCTTGTATATATTGCCACAGACTGGCTGCATCATGTGCCTGTTGCCAAATGTGCCCTGCAGCATGGCAAGCATGTTGCAATTGAAGTTCCCAGCGCAATGAATCTCCAGGACTGCTGGGATTTGATTAATCTGGCAGAAAGTAAGCAGCTTCATTGTATGATACTGGAGAACTGCTGCTATGATTTCTTTGAACTGAATACACTGAATATGGCCCAACAGGATGTCTTTGGTGAGATACTGAATGTGCAGGGCGCATATATCCATTGCCTGGACGAATTCTGGCCTGAATACTGGAAGAACTGGCGTATGGATTATAATGAGAACCATAGGGGCGATATCTATCCGACACATGGGTTGGGGCCTGTTGCCCAGCTGCTGAATATTCATCGGGGAGACCGAATGAAAACTTTGGTGGCAATGGACACGAAAGCGGTAGGTGGTCCGGAGTATATAAAAAGGAATACCGGACGTGAAGCCAAGAATTTCCGTAATGGTGACCATACGACGACGCTGATTAGGACTGAACAAGGCAAAGTAATCGAAATACAACATGACGTAATGAATCCCCGGCCATATAACCGTATGTACCAACTGACGGGAACAAAGGGATTTGCAAACAAATATCCAATACAGGGTTATGCCTTGAGTTCGAAGCAGATGGAATCTTCGGGTGTAAAACCCAATCAGGATAATCTTAGCGGTCATGAATTCTTGAAGCAGGCAGATTTTGAAGCGCTGGTGAATAAATACAAATCTCCGTTGGTTGAAATCTATGGTCAGAAAGCCAAGAAGGTAGGTGGTCACGGCGGCATGGACTTTATTATGGATAGTCGTCTTGTCTATTGTCTGCAAAATGGTTTGCCGTTGGATATGGACGTGTATGACTTGGCAGAATGGTGCTGTCTTGCTGAGTTGGGTGCTTTGTCTATGGATAACAATAATGCCGCAGTTGCCATGCCTGATTTCACCAGAGGGAAATGCTATGAATTGAAGAAATTTTCCCATGCTTTTGCAACTCCCGAACAGGAGCAAAGAAGCGAAAGTATAGCTAATGCTTATACCGAAGTATTAAAATCCCAGGGTCCTGCTGCTGCTGAAAAGGCATTAAAGAAATTGCTGAAATGAGAAAATGCATCACCGTTATATTCCTATTGACGTTTTTGTCGTCTTCTGCCGCAGTAACCGATACCCTGGCTGTAATAAGGAAGAAAAGTGCTTCTGAGACTAACCTTCCCAATGGCAGGAAGGCTGAATGCAATATAATATGTGACTGCCCTCAAGTAGATAATCCTCAATTCAACGCTGCTTTTACATCATGGCTGAAAGGTGTCGCCAATCAGTTTTTTGAGCATGATGGCGATTCCCTGATAATGATGAGTGCGTTGGAGGGCATGTTTTATAAAAACCTGAAAAGGGAAATATCGCTTGCATCAACATCCCTGAAGGATGCTCCCGTTTTTAACGTGGCTCTGGATTTGGAGGTAAAGAAACTGTATGAAAAGAAATCGTTTGTTACCTTCCGGCAAAACTGGATTTACTATTCGGCTGCGGGTATTCGCTCAGAAATTACCCAAGAGAGATCTTTTAACAAGATTTCAGGAGAGGCCTTGAAATGGGCGGATGTGATAGCTCCAAAGAAACTCGGTCAGTTCAAGAAAATTGTTGTTGCAGCTCTGGGGCCATATTTTGGTGTCAGGGATTTGGAAAATTTAAAGTCAAAGATGACTAAGGGAGATACTGTCACGTATCAGAATTTCCCGCTGCCTTCAGCCGGCCCATGCTTTGAAAAAGCGGGACTGAAACTCATCTATGCAAAAGGAGAGATAGCATCGTCGGATGTAGGCCATCCGTCGGCATTGATTCCCTATTCGTCTATTGCATCATGTCTGTCACCATCGGCTAAGAAACTGATAAAATGAATGGGATGGGGATTCAGCCTTCTACATGGGAAGAGAATGTCTTCTTGATTGATGCCGATTGGTTGGACAGATTTGTCTATGATGTCCGGCTTGATTTCGGAAAAGTCCTGAAACGTGACCTGCCACAGGCAGCTCTGGATTGTTGGATGGATTATTTGAGCTTGGATGCCGGTCTCCGTCCAGGAAAGAATACCGTCCAAATCATATTATTATATGACTCAAAGAGAAAAAAGCTGGATAACTGTGTGCCCCAGTCTCTTAATAAAGAGTTGGATGGTAAGGCGTTTAAGGACAATATCGGGGAGTTTTTGTTCTCCGCGGTTCCTGTGGATAATCAATATGTCTCGAAGAAGGATTTGTTTGTCCAAAGTCTGGAAGCCCTATTGTCAGAAAATGGTGTAAAGCGATTGTTGCTCATTCCTGATATAGTAGGCTATGGTACAGACATCCAGCAGAGTCTAAATAATGCCGAATTGCCAGAAAAGAAGATAGTGTTGTTCTCTTCGCAGCCTTTGCCGGGATTCAAATGTGTGAATGAGATTTTAACATTTTCTTTGCTTGCCACATTGGGCATTTCGAGTGAAGAATTAGGTATATAAGAAGGCTTTCAGGCGATTCTTGAAGATGGAGACAGAAAAGGCAGAAATATAAGTTTGATTCTTCTCTGTTTTTGTTCTCTATTCTTTTTCGTTTCAGGATATTTATTTGTATCTTTGTGAAACTTAATAAGCAAAAAATGGGAAGAGTATTAATTATAGGTGCCGGTGGCGTTGCCACTGTTGCTGCGTTCAAAGTAGCAAAGAATCGTGATGTCTTCACAGAAGTCATGATAGCCAGTCGTACTAAGGCGAAATGTGATGCTATTGTAAAGGCTATAGGAGACAGTTCGATAAAAACAGCAAAGGTTGATGCTGACAATGTTGCCGAATTGACGGAATTGTTCTCCAATTTCAAGCCTGATATTGTTATGAACCTGGCATTACCTTATCAAGATTTGACTATCATGGAAGCTTGCCTGAAATGTGGTGTCAATTACCTTGATACAGCCAATTATGAACCTCGTGATGAAGCTCATTTTGAATACAGCTGGCAATGGGCGTACAAGAAACGCTTTGAAGACGCAGGTTTGACAGCTATATTGGGTTGCGGCTTTGACCCAGGTGTGAGCGGAATATATACAGCATATGCTGCCAAACATCACTTTGATGAAATTCATTATTTGGATATTGTGGATTGTAATGCGGGAAATCACCACAAGGCATTTGCCACGAATTTCAATCCGGAAATCAATATTCGCGAGATTACTCAGAAAGGATTGTATTATAAAGATGGTCGCTGGATAGAAACTGAACCTCTGTCGGTTCATCAGCCAATTACATATCCCAACATTGGCCCTCGAGAGAGTTATTTGATGCACCACGAGGAACTTGAAAGTTTAGTCAAGAATTATCCGACAATCAAACAGGCACGTTTCTGGATGACATTCGGCCAGCAGTATCTGACTTACTTGGATGTTATCCAGAACATAGGAATGAGCCGTATTGACGAAATTGAGTATGAGGCTCCCCTTGCTGATGAGAGCGGCAGAAGGGCTAAAGTGAGAATCGTACCCCTTCAGTTCTTGAAGGCTGTTTTGCCCAATCCTCAGGATTTGGGGGCAAACTATGAAGGCGAGACCAGTATAGGTTGTCGTATCCGAGGAATTAAGGACGGCAAGGAGAGAACATATTATGTCTATAATAATTGCAGTCACCAGGAAGCATATAAGGAAACTGGGATGCAGGGAGTGAGCTATACCACAGGTGTACCGGCAATGATAGGCGCACGTATGTTTATGCTTGGACTTTGGAAAAAACCGGGTGTATGGAATGTTGAGGACTTCAATCCTGATCCATTTATGGTTGAACTAAATAAACAGGGACTTCCCTGGCATGAGGTTTTTGATGGAGATTTGGAATTATAAATACAAATAATAACATAATAAAAGATGGCAAAGAAAGAAACTGTTACTCCTGTCGGAGGTAACGAAAAACTTAAAGCCCTGCAAATGGCAATGGCTAAAATCGAAAAGGATTTTGGCAAAGGTTCTATCATGAATTTAGGCGAGGAGGATGTTGCGGCTGTTGACGTGATTCCCTCTGGTAGCTTAGCCTTGAACTTGGCATTGGGTGTTGGGGGTTATCCTCGTGGAAGAATAATTGAAATATATGGTCCTGAGAGTTCTGGTAAAACAACATTGGCGCTACATGCTATTGCCGAGGCCCAGAAACAGGGTGGCATAGCTGCCTTTATTGATGCAGAACATGCTTTTGACCGCTTTTATGCTGCCGCATTAGGTGTAGATGTAAAGACACTTCTGATATCTCAGCCTGACAACGGTGAGCAGGCGCTGGCCATTGCCGATCAGCTGATACGATCGGCAGCCGTCGATATTGTTGTCATCGACTCGGTTGCGGCTTTGACACCTAAAGCAGAGATAGAAGGAACAATGGGTGACAATAAAGTTGGATTACAGGCACGCCTTATGAGCCAGGCTCTTAGAAAACTGACTTCTGAAATAGGAAAGACAAATACTACATGTATTTTTATCAATCAGTTACGAGAGAAAATAGGTGTGATGTTTGGCAATCCTGAAACAACAACTGGTGGTAACGCTTTGAAGTTTTATGCCAGCGTTCGCTTGGATATCCGCCGTGTGACTGCTCTTAAGAAAGGAGATGAATATATTGGTAATCAAGTTCGCGTCAAGGTGGTAAAAAACAAAGTTGCTCCTCCTTTCCGTCGTGCTGAATTTGAGATTATGTTTGGTGAGGGAATTTCCCGAACCGGTGAGATTACTGACTTGGCAACAAATCTGGGTATTATTCAGAAGAGCGGCTCATGGTTCCGCTATGAGAATAATAATCTTGCCCAGGGAAGAGATGCAGTGAAGGCCCTCTTGAAAGATAATCCTGAGTTACTGGCAGAGTTAGAAGAAAAAGTCATGAACAAGATTAGCCAAGATAAAACTGCTGTTGACTCAGCCATATCTACTGCTGATCCGTCTGACAATATAGAAAATTAATAATTATCATGATAGCCCTTAGTATGTGCGTACTAAGGGCTTTTTGTTTTTCTTTGTTATAAAGATGAATTTTCTGAGAGTTTGTTTGCTTGGAATGTTGATATTACCAATGTGTTATACATCAGCCAGTATTATTGATAATATCAAGGATAATTTCTGCAACATCCCCGAACGACAGCAATTAGCTGTCTACTGGTATTGGATGGCAGGAAACATGTCGAAAGAAGGGGTTGTCAAGGATCTCCAGGCAATGAAGAAGGTTGGTATCAATCGTGTGCAAATAGGCATGATTGGCGAGGGACAGGGTGTCCCTGAAGGACCAGTAAAGGCTTTCTCGCAAGAGTGGTGGGATATTTTGCATCAAGCTTTGAAAACGGCTGGGGAATTGGATATTGAGGTAGGCATTTTCAACTGTCCGGGCTGGAGCCAAAGTGGTGGTCCCTGGGTAAAAGCAAATCAGGCGATGCGTTATCTGCATTGTTCCAAGGATACGATTTAGGGAGGAAAACTTATTCATTTAAATATGTCTCTCCGAGGGGACATCCTGAAATTGGTGGGGTTTGCCACCAACAAGGGATACGTAACGAATGTTGTGAATGCCGCTGGTGTGTCACCTTCACA
>ONKB01000095.1 GCA_900318305.1 uncultured Prevotellaceae bacterium
AACTATTTAGGGGCAAGCATGCTACGCAGTACTGGCAATATGCGCATCCCCAGCATGCTCAACGTGTTTTGCTGTGCCTTAGATATCATCTTCAACTTTATCCTTATCTTTCCTTCGCGCTGGGTTGATTTGGGCGTATTACATATCTTCCTGCCTGGAGCAGGATGGGGAGTTGCCGGTGCAGCCTTAGGCAGCGTACTGGCCCATATCGTGACAGCATCGCTGATGCTCTATTTTCTCTTTGTGCGCTCGCCTGAGTTGTGTTTGATACACCATCCAGGGGCGTTCAGGCCCTCTCGCCCTGTCTTCAGGAAAGCCGCCAAGATATGCTCTCCTATGATGTTTCAGCATGTCATCATGTGCAGTGCCCAGATATGTATTACCGCCATTGTGGCTCCGCTGGGCATTATCCCCATTGCCGCAAACTCTTTTGCCATCATTGCCGAGAGCCTCTGCTATATGCCAGGATATGGCATCGGTGATGCCGCCACCACGCTGGTAGGTCTTTGCATCGGTGCCGACAGAAGGGATCTGACAAAGAAATTTGCTTATACGGCAGTCTTTCTTGGAATGGCAGTCATGACATTCATGGGTGTCATCATGTATATCTTTGCCCCTGTCATGATGTCGCTGATGACACCCCATGCCGGCATTGTCTCCCTGGGTGCCGAAGTATTGCGCATAGAAGCATTTGCCGAACCGATGTTCGCCGCCTCCATAGTATCCTATTTTGCCTTTGTCGGCGCAGGTGATACATTCAAACCTTTCCTGATGAACGTAGGGAGTATGTGGATTATCCGTATCTCACTCGCTGCACTGTTGGCAGCCGACATGGGGTTGCGGGGAGTATGGATAGCCATGTGTATAGAACTGTGTTGCCGCGGACTGGTTTTCCTGTTCCGTCTGTACAAAGGATGGTGGCTGCCAGAAAAGAAAAACAAGTAGAAATATAACCATTATCTGAGACGAATATAAAGCCAATCACTCTGAAATGAAAAGACAAGTAATAAAAGATATGCAATTAGGGGGTGAGCGCCCTCTCTTCGAGAGTCATCACCTCGTACTGGACAATGTTACCATAACCGATGGAGAGTCAGCGGTAAAGGAAAGCAGCGATATTATCGTCAGGAACTGCCTGTTTATAGGGAAATACCCATTATGGCATATTCATGGTTTTGAGGTTTGCAACACCCGTTTTGCCGTTGAGGCCCGTTCGGCACTTTGGTATTCCGACAACCTCAAGATGAGGGACACCTTGATTGAAGCCCCTAAGATGTTCAGGGAAATGCATGACCTGGAACTCACCGACGTGACGATAACTGATGCTGATGAAACTTTCTGGCGATGTAAGGATATCGTCATCACCAATTTAAAACTCCACGATGGCACCTATCCTTTTATGTTTTCCGAGAACATAAAGATTAATGGTCTGCACACCGACAGCCGCTATGTCTTCCAGTACGTCAGGAATGTTGAGATACACAATGCCAGAATTATCACACGCGATGCATTCTGGGAGACTGAGAACGTAACGGTTTACGACTCTTTCATCGACAGCGAATTCTTGGGATGGCACTCCAGGAATTTGCGTTTCGTACGTTGCCATATTGCCGGCACCCAGCCACTGTGTTATATAGACAACCTCATTCTGGAAGACTGTATCATGGATACTTCCTGCGATTTGGCCTTTGAATATTCTGATGTCCAGGCTGATATCAAGGGACACATCCATAGTGTCAAGAACCCCCGTAGCGGTGAAATTGTCGCTGACAGCATAGGAGAAATCATCTTAGACAAGAACATAAAGGCCCCTGCCAACTGTAAAATCAGGACCAGAAAAGCATAGCCGTCAGTGTTTCTGAATGCTATTCAGAACACGTACGGTTGATATCAGCGTATCTTCAGGATTGTAGATATTGACGTTCCATAAGTGTGTGGAACGTCCTTGATGTATTATCTCGGCTTTTGCCTTCAATGTTATTCCAACAGGAGCTGGTGCTACATGATTTCCTGTTACCTCAGCTCCAACGGCATACTCGTCATCGCCCAAAAGCAGCATGGAACCTACTCCGGCGAGCGTCTCCGCAAGAGCCAGGGAGGCACCGCCATGAAGGAATCCGAAAGGCTGGCAAGTACGCTCATCCACAGGCATGACAGCCTCTATCTGAGTTGGCGAGACATAGGTAACCTTTATTCCCAAGTTAGACACAAGAGAATGTTCCATCCTGTTGTTGATGTCCTCCAAGCTATACATATTACTTTCTCAGATAGAGTTTCTTTACAGGGTCACAGGTAAGGCCGATACCCAGTTTGGCAAAAATCTTGCGGTCAACCTCGCTCAGCATGACAGAGGCATGAGCCTGACAACCTCTCAGTTTAGGCAGTTGCAACAAAGCCTTGCGGCAGTTCTCGTCGGTTTGACTCAGAACACTCAAGGCAACGAGTACCTCGTCAGCATGTAGCAACGGGTCTTGTCCTCCAAGATACTCCGTCTTGGTCTTCTGGATAGGTTCTATCATATTCTCAGGTATCAGCTTGATATTGTGGTCTATACCTGCCAGATGTTTGGTCACATTCAATAACAATGATGCCGATGCACCAAGAAGCGGATTGGCAGAAGCCGTGATAAGGGTACCATCAAGTAACTCCATTGCAGAAACAGGCCAATCGGACTTCTCCTTCCTTGTCCTGGCAGCAACAGTACATTTCCTGTAGTCGGTGGTTATCTTAGCCTGTTTCAGGAGCAAAGCCAGTTTGTTGACCTCATTGTCGTTGCAGGCACCGGCGGCCATTTTGTTCAGGCCTGTGTAATAACGGCGGATGATCTCCTGCAAAGAAGCCTCCTGGCACACATTGTCATTAGAGATACAGAATCCCACCATATTGACCCCCATATCGGTTGGACTCTTGTAGGGACAATTCCCGTAAATTCCTTCAAAGATAGCCGTAAGCACGGGAAATATTTCAACATCACGATTGTAGTTGATTGCCACCTTGTCATAGGCATCATAGTGATACGGATCTATCATATTGACATCATTCAAGTCTGCGGTAGCAGCCTCATAGGCAATATTGACAGGATGTTTCAGTGGCAGATTCCATACAGGAAAAGTCTCAAATTTAGCATAGCCCGCCTCTGTACCGCGGCGGTGCTCGTTATAGAGTTGTGAGAGGCATACTGCCATCTTGCCACTGCCAGGGCCAGGTGCAGTCACGATGACAAGAGGACGTGTAGTCTCCACGAAGTCGTCTTTGCCAAAGCCCTCATCAGAGTCAATCAAAGCTACGTTATTGGGATATCCCTCAATAGTATAATGGTAATAAGCCTTTATCCCCATGCGTTCCAGACGCTGACGGTACGCATCTGCACTGCTCTGACCATTATAGTGTGTTATCACTACGCTGCTTACCAGAAAACCGCGATTGATGAATTCCGTCCTCAGTCGCAACACATCCTCATCGTAAGTAATACCCAAGTCCTGACGAATCTTATTCTTCTCAATATCAATGGCACTGATGACAATGATAATCTCTGCCGAATCGGAGAGTTGTTGCAGCATGCGCAACTTACTGTCGGGTTGAAATCCTGGCAAAACCCTGCTTGCATGATAGTCATCAAACAGCTTGCCCCCTAACTCAAGATACAGTTTTCCCTGAAAATGAGCTATTCGTTCCTTGATGTGCTCACTTTGAATTTTGATATACTTTTCGTTGTCAAAACCTTGTGCCATATTGTTGCTGGAATTATAATGCAAATTTACATTTTTCTTGTGTGCCAAAAGGAGTCGGGCAAAAACTTTCTTTGTAGTAAAGTATAACTTTTTTTCAGTTGGCTACTTTTGATTACCTTTGCATCAGATTAAGGCAAACAATGAAAAAACTCTATATAGAAACCTACGGATGTCAGATGAATGTGGCTGACAGCGAAACAGTAGCTTCCATCATGCAGATGGCCGATTACGACATCTGCCGGACGGAAGAGGAAGCCGATGCCGTTTTCCTGAACACCTGCTCTGTCCGTGACAATGCCGAACAGAAAATCCTGCATCGTCTTGAAGCCCTCAATGCCCGTCGGCGTCAAGGCAGGAAATTTCTTATCGGTATTTTGGGATGCATGGCTGAACGCACCAAGGAAGAACTGATCCAACAAAGTAATGTGGATATCATTGCCGGCCCTGACAGCTATCTCAGCCTGCCCGAGCTGGTGGCTCAGGCTGAAGCCGGCGGCAAGTCCATCAACGTGGAATTGTCCCTGACAGAGACCTACCGCAATATTATTCCACGCCGTATAGGAGGAAACAGAATCTCGGGTTATGTCTCTATTACCCGGGGGTGCAACAATTTCTGCCACTATTGTATTGTCCCCTATACCCGCGGCAGGGAACGCAGCCGGGACGTGGAAAGCATTCTGGCTGAAGTCAAGGACCTGCAAAACCGTCATTACAAGGAGGTAACGCTATTGGGTCAGAATGTCAATTCCTATAAATGGGAAGGTGACAAGGGCAGTGTCCTGTTTCCTGACTTACTGCGTATGGTTGCCGAAGCGGCACCTGAGCTGCGCATACGTTTTACCACATCCCATCCTAAGGACATGAGCGATGACACTCTCCGGACTATTAAGGAGATGCCCAACATCTGCCATCATATCCATCTTCCCGTTCAGAGCGGAAGCAACAAAATATTAAAACTCATGAATCGCAAATACACCCGCGAATGGTATCTGGAGCGTGTTGCCACCATCAGAGAGATTATACCCGACTGCGGCCTCTCTACAGATATGTTCTGCGGTTATTGTCAGGAAAGTGAGGAAGACCATCAAGAGTCTCTTTCCCTGATGCGTCTTTGTCGGTTTGATTCCTCGTTCCTCTTCCGCTACAGCGAACGTCCGGGCACCTTTGCTGCACGCCATTTTGAAGATGACGTGCCAGAAGAAACCAAGATACGCCGGCTGAACGAAATGATAGCCCTGCAAAACGAGTTGAGCCTTCAAAGCAATCAGAATGATGTAGGGAAAATTTTTGAGGTACTGGTTGAAGGTCCCTCTAAACGCTCTATACAGCAACTGTGCGGACGAACCGGACAAAACAAGATGGTCGTCTTTGACAAAGGTACTCACCACGCTGGCGAAAAGGTCTGGGTAAAAATCACCGAGGCTTCGAGTGCTACGCTCAAAGGACAGGAAGTTGAAGGTTCCCTATAAAAGCTTTTCGTCAATTACAATATTAAATATCTGAATCATATATGGAAATAGGGCAGAAACTACCCGATTATCTCGGGGTTGACCAAGATGGCAAGGAGGTACGGACTAGTTATTTCAAGGGGAAAAAACTCGTACTGTACGTCTATCCCAAAGACTCCACTCCCGGATGCACCTCGGAGGCATGCAATCTGCGCGATAATTACAGCCAGCTCCTTAGCAGGAACTACGCTGTAGTAGGCGTCAGTATTCAGAGTCAGGCTTCTCACAAGAAATTCATTGAAAAATATCAGCTCCCCTTCCCCCTCATCGCCGATACAGAGAAAAAACTCGTCACAGAGTTGGGTGTTTACGGCGAGAAAATGATGTACGGCAAGGTCACCATGGGAACACTGCGCACAACTTTTGTAGCTGATGAGGACGGCACCATCGTGGAAAAATATGGTCCTAAGGATATCAAGGTAAAGGAACACGCAGAACAGATACTTGAAAAATAGTATCCTTAAGCAAAAAGCATGAAATATTCGCTTTTATCAGTACTGCCATCTGTTTTCATCCTGTTATCCTGCAGTCCCCATCTGGGAGGTATTGATGAACCTTTGACGGAAAAGAATCTCTGCGATTTGAACCGTCGCGTTGTTTCCCAGCAGTTTGATTTCGACAAGAAGGGCAACCTCTATTATGTTGAACTTTTCTATAGCCACCATCAGCACCTTGTGAATATCTGGCGGGTGGAAAAAAACAAAATCAATCGCAACAGGGAACTTACCACCTTTAAGGGTGATTCCATGACGGTGGTTTTTGCCGGACATCCCACAGGCTTTGCCATTGAGGACACTCCGGATGGTCCCTATGTATGGATAAGCAATTACGCATCAAAACTGGACAACAATCAGTATTGGCTGTCTCAGACAATTTCCCGCATGAAATATATCCCGGGTGCCGTGCGCATGCCTGATGAAAAAGAGATAGAGCATTTCTGGTTTCCCCACAGAAGTGATATAAATGTAGCCCTTGACAAGGGAAACGACTTGCTGGCATTTTCTTTTTACTATAATTATGATGACGAGGAAAGACTGCATATAGATCCGGACAGAAACAGGATGATACGTGTCTATAAGCTCAGCGAGGCGATGGCCACCCCTCTGGAAGAGATAACCCTGCCGCGCAAGTGGTATCGCGGAGGAGATGATGAGCCGCTGCCTTATGACAGTGTGGTTGTCAGGTTAAAGGCACACAACTTATCGCATCTTACTGCTGTGGCAGAAGTCGGCACACACAGGGGAGGACTCAACCCCGAGAAAATCAATTCCAGTGCCTGGCAGGGATTTGATGTTGACAAGGACATAATATGGTTTAGTGAGGGGGTAACCTCCACGGGTACTTACCTTACAGGCTATGGCTTTGACGGCAATGTGGTGTCTCATCGCACCAAAGTGCTTTCATCCGATGTCTGCCCCGAGTGGGACAAGTTTGGCGTCTGTGACGATGCCAAAAAGCAGTATGAAAACGAAGGCGTCAGGGTGTGGAAAGGCGACTTGTATCTCGGCATGTTCACCAAACGACAAGACACTGGCTACCGTTCCAATGTCATGCGATTTAAACGTAAGATTTTTTATTAGTCCCCCTATTCTTTAGATTGACTATATGAAACCGTGGATTGTTCTTCTCTTCCTTTTCCCCTTGTGGAATGAAGCCTTCCCTCAGGAGACAAGCATCGCCTCACCGACACCATCCAAATGGAAGGTGCGCCACAAAAATTTTATCCAAAAGACAGACAGTATCCTGATGGCATTTCAGAGACGCACGTCACCGCTTGACAGCAATTACATCGTGCGTCCTCCCGGGACATGGACCTTCAAAGTCAAGAATAACATTTCCCGTACACACCTCAAGGCGAAGGGTCATCTTCATGGAGATTCTTTCAAATCCCACATGAAGACCAATGTCAGGTCAACGGTATCCCTGTCGGCTACCTATCGCGGTGTTACACTCGGCTTTGCCGTTAATCCCGCGCGCCTTACCGGCAAAAACCATGATTTTGAGTTGAATGTCACCTCTTATGGCAACAGATACGGCTTTGACTATAATTACATGTCGGCCTCCACTTTCCATGGCTACATACAGTTACCTGTACACAACTTGAACATCGGAAACGATATCATGAAGTTTCGCAGTTCAAGCAGTAACATCTATTATGTCTTCAACAACAAGAAATTCTCCCTGCCGGCAGCTTTTACCCAATCCTATTTGCAAAAGCGCAGCGCAGGCAGCTTCTTCCTTGGGGCATCCTATTTTGGCTCCAATATGAGAATCAGCACCTCCAACCCCGCCGGTTATGACATCAAGCGCATCAGCACTATTCATGCCGGTGTGAACGTGGGCTATGGCTATAATTTAGTGGCACCCCACAACTGGCTGTTCCATTTTTCTTTCCAGCCAACAATGGTGTTATTCTCATATAACCGCATTTTTTATTACGACGATACCAAGGACAAATCCAATGACTGGAGCGATATCCTGGTGACGGGACGTATAGCCGTAGTCCATTATTTCAACAAAAGGTACTTCGGCGGTCTGACCTTTAACTACAACGATTCCCGAACAGGCGATTCAGATAAAATACTCATCTCCAACGGCAAGTGGAAAGGACGGGTTATTTTGGGAATGAGGCTGTAAGGAGATCTCCAATCCCCCAATAGAGGGAGGAAGCTTATTAGTTACTTTTTTGTTTCAATTTCAGTACACGGTGCAGGCTTTGGTTGATGCGCTCCTCGGCAATGGTACCGTCTTGCACGGCAGCGACAACAGCATCGAAAGCCTCTACGAAGTTCTTTGGGCCAAGAACGATGTCGGCACCTGCCTGAATGCTTTTCACCGCAGCTTCAGCCGCTGTGTACTGCTGGGTAATGGCTCCCATTTCCATACTGTCGGTAATAATAACGCCCTGATAGCCTAACTCATGGCGGAGTTTCTCCAGCAGTATTTCCGGTGACATGGTTGAGGGGACATCCGTGCCTGTTACATTAGGGGCGACAATGTGGGCAGTCATCACCATTTGGCAGCCCCAGGCAATGGCAGCCCTGAAGGCAACCATCTCACAATCCTTCATCTGCTCCCATGTCTTCATGCTTTGTGCATAGCCAAAGTGGGTGTCAGCCTTGGTATCGCCATGTCCTGGGAAGTGTTTGATACATCCCGTTATGCCTGCATCTTTCAGCCCCTGCAGATAGCTGGTTACCATCGGGGCAACAACTGCGGGATTATCGGAGAAGGCACGCGGGCCGATGACAATATTCTCAGGATTGGTATTCACGTCGGCTACTGGGGCGAAGTCTATGTCAAAACCATAGCAGTGGAGATATATGCCGATGGTCTTGCCGCATTCATAGGCATTTTGGAGGTTACCCGTATTGCCGATGGCTTCCATTGACTCATATTTCTTCAAGTTAAAACTGTCATTGTTGGCAATACGTGCCACGCGTCCGCCTTCCTCATCGATACAAAGCAATGGCTGTCCGTTCAGTGTCCGGATCTGGGATATGAGCCGGGAAAGCTGTGCCGCATTCTTGATATTATGGGCATAGAGAACGATACCTCCCACGGGATAGTCCTTGTTCAGGTTTCTCATCTTGGTGGTAATCTCCTGCAGGGAGATAGCCACCAAGTCATCGTTTACTGTCCATTGTATGTCGGTATCAAGCAACTCAGGACGCACATAGAACAACTGCCCCACCTTCTCACGCAGGGTCATGCTCTGAAGTCGTGCTTCCATGTTATGCTCTAATATTAAGGAAACAGCTATCGCTGTCGTTAGAACGAGACGGTGAAGGAGCCGCCAATGATGAAGGTATGGCGGTTCTTCTTGATGCTCTGACGCTCAGAGAACGTTATGTCATTTGTAGTAACAGGACTTCCGTTAATAGTGACAGCATTTATCATGAATTCGCCAGGGTTATACTCCATGGTGTATTTCTTGCGTGTGTAGTCGTAGTCAACAAACAGACGCCATGCATAGTTCTCTTTGTAGGCATATGTGAGAGACAAACCTGTACCAAACTTCATGGTGTTGTTACCACCAACAGTGACATAATCCCACTCGGAAGTGTAATTACCTGGCAAAGCGTTCACTCCGGTAACTTCGTACGTATTTCCGTCAACTGTCATGTTGTACATCTTTCCTTCCATTGTGGCATTGAGGTCAATTTCTTGCATAATGCTGCGGCCGAAAAGTAACTTTGACCCTAAAGCAAAGCGGCTGGAAAGAGGCAGGTTGAAATACAGACCGGCATCGGCTGAAAACTCTGTCAGGTGGTCACTCTTGATGGTGAAATGTGCGTCGGTAATCAGCGGATCTACACCATTGTCCCCGTAAATCATTTTATCACGAAGTGCTATCTCAGAAGGTGTAAGACCATCATCGTCTAACAGGTTAAATATCAAGTCTTCCCAAGCCAGTCGTTCAATACCATCCCAGCCCCTGATAGGTGAACTATTGACACGCAGGCGGCCACCCACGCCGATGTATTTGTTGAAGAAATAGGCACCCTCGACTCCTACTGCGGTAGAGGTACCAAACTTGAGGTTGAATATCTTGTCACCATCGTCTATCATAGAACCTTCAAATTTGCTGAGGTCGAAGTTCAGGTTTCTGCTGCCAAAGCCGGCACCCATAGACACGCTGAAGAACGACGGGTTATAGATAATGTTGCGGTCGGAGGAGAGATCATTGCGCAACAGGCCCTTACCCTTGAAAATCAAATCGCTAAAGGCATAAGCCAGCTCGCCCGACATGATACCGATGCCGGCACCCGAGAGTACGTCGGAAATCCAGTGGCGGTTGTTGAGCACACGCATCACACCAGTGGCAGTCGCTGAGCCATAGGCAGCAACTGAGTACCACGGAGAGCGGGTACGGCCATATTCCTTGTGCAGGATGGTGGCACCAACGAAAGCTGTCGCGGTGTGTCCTGATGGCCATGAGTTGGCTGTAGTACCATCGGGACGCATCTCCTTGGCGGTATATTTGATGCCGTTGACAAAGATGCCCATGAGACCATACGACATGGCAGTGGTAGCCAGGAAGCGGCCCCAGTCAGAGCGACCCTCTACGCCTGCTGCCTTCAAGCCTACCGTTACCGTAGGGCCGAAAAATTGCAGATAGTCGTCAATGCGTGTCTTGAAATCGGTCAGGAGCACATGTTTTTCGCCGTTGTTCTGCCGGAACGACTTCTTCTCGCTCTTGGCAATGATGCCGGCCACGAAAAGAGGTACGCCTACAAACGTGAGGTCGTCCATGAACTTATAAGGCTTCACGCCCTCATTGGTACGCATCCATGTAAATTGATATTTGGGTGTGGATGCTAACGAGGATGAAGGGTTCAGCAGTGACGGACTAAGAAGTTCCGGGTGAGTGGCTGGTGCGCCTGACAGACACGGCTTCATCTCGGGCAGGGTCAATTTAGGTTCTTCCATGTTGAGGTAATCAACGGCGTGAACTTTCTGGATGGCACCACAGAAAATAAAGGCTACCATCATGCCCAGTAAAGCAGTGCGACTGCCGACTGCTTTGCGCAAAAGGAAAAATGACTTATTACTCATATACATATTTAAAATTATAGGGTTTGCATCGGTTTTACTGAATCTGTGTGCAAATTTATATATTATATGATAAAAAAAGGATAAATTTCATAAAAAAACATAAAAAAACAGTTATTCATACTTACAGAAAAATACGTCTGCCTATAGAAAAACAATGGTCTTTTCACCCTCTCTGGCTATACTGTCATCCAGGGACAGAAAAATCTGACACAGGGTTGGAATTATTCTTCAAAAATCCCCTCATAGGGTAAAAAAAGGCTCAGAAAAGAACTTTTTTTCGTTTTTTGCACAAATTTTCTACTTAATTGTATACTTTTTAAGTTTTTTTATATACTTTTGCAAAATCTACATGCCCTTTTCAAAGGCGAAGATGAGAAAATTGCAATTGAAAAATACAAACTATAGATTCAACATTAACGTAAAAAATTTTATAACCAATCAAAATGAGTATGAAAAGATTCATGTTAATTTTTGCATGCCTGCTTTTTGTCGCAGGTAGTGCGATGGCTCAGTCAACTCAGAAGATAACAGGTACTGTTACTTCAGCAGAGAATGGTGAGCCTATTATGGGTGCTCAGGTATTTGTAAACGGTACATCACATGGTACTGTAACAGATGCCAATGGTAAATTTACTATTTCCAACGTACCCGTTAAGTACAAGCAACTGACTGTTTCATTCTTTGGTAAGGAAACAAAGGTTGTTCCCGTAACAGCAATCATTAACGTTGCTATGCGTGACAACTCCAAGTTCCTTGATGAAGCCGTAGTTGTTGCCTATGGTACAGCCAAGAAATCTTCTTTGACTGGTGCTATAGAGAAAGTAGATAAAGATGTCATCGAGAAGTCCATCGGTACCAGTGTAACCGGTGCCTTGGAAGGTGCTGCTCCTGGTGTACAGGTAAACAACACCTATGGTGAGCCGGGTAGTGATCCGAACATCCGTATCCGTGGTTTCGGTTCTGCCACTGGTGTGAATTCTCCGCTTTATGTTTTGGATGGCAATATCTTCAACGGAAATATCTCCGACTTGAATGCCAACGACATTGAGTCCATGACCGTATTGAAGGATGCTTCTTCAGCAGCCCTGTATGGTAACCGCGCTGCCAATGGTGTTATCATCATTACCACCAAGAGCGGTAAGAACTCTCCCAAGCCAATCGTCACATTGACCATGAACCAGGGTTCATTCTCCCGTGGTATCTCCGAGTATGACCGTCTTGGTCCAAACGCCTGGATGGAAGCTCAGTGGACAGGTTTGAAGAATTCCCGTATGTCGGGTGCTACTGCTGAAGACGCAGCTACTGCTGCAGCCTATGCAACAGCCAACCTGATTACTGACAAAGTAAAGAACAATATCTATGGTGATGCCAATGGCAACCCATTGCCCAACAATGCCCTCTTTGATGCTAACGGCAAACTCGTGGCAGGCGCACGCGTACTCCCGGGCTATACCGACTTGGACTGGGCTAAGGCTCTTGAGCGTCACGGCCACCGTCAGGAGTATTCTGCCGGATTTGCCAATTCTGGTGAGAACTTCGATGTATATGCTTCTGTAGGCTACCTGAACGAGAAGGGTTATATTGCCAACACTGGTTTTGAGAGATATACCGGCCGCCTGAATGGTAGTTTCACTCCGGTTTCCTGGTTCAAGGGAGGCGTTAACATCGCTGCCAGTGAGCAGGAGCAGAACTATAACAGTAATGCCAATGGTACATACTATGCCAACCCGTTCCATATGATCCGCAATGAGGCTCCGGTTTACCCTATCTATCTGCACAATGCCGATGGTTCTATCGTAAAGGATGCCGAAGGCAATCCTGTGTATGACACACAGAGCGACTGGCGTAGCAACCGTCACATCATCTACGAGCGCAATACCGACTATGAGCGCAACAAGCGTCTCACTATTGAAGGCGGTGCTTTCGCACAGTTCATCCTACCTTATGGTTTCTCAGCAACATTGAAGGGCAACAAGAACCTGCGTACCCGTTCATACACCGACAACAACAACTCTGAAATTGGTGACGGTGCAGCCAACAACGGCCGCTTGAAGGATGATGAATATACTTATTCTACCACCATCCTCCAGCAGCAGTTCGAATGGGCAAGAAACTATGGTGCCAACCACATTGACGCCCTCTTCGCACACGAGAGCTATGATTACAAGACCACACTCCTTCAGACCTTAAAGGAAGACATGTCTCTCCCTGGCATTTATGTAATGACCAACTTCAACACAATGACTACCCTCTCCGGACAGTCAGACCGTGACAAGGTAGAATCTTATCTGGGACGTGTACGCTACAACTACGACGAGAAATACTTCGGCGAAATCAGCTGGCGTCGCGACGGTTCCTCTCGATTCTCTCCGGAAAGTCGCTGGGGTAACTTCTGGTCAATCGGTGGTGCATGGGATTTCTCTAAGGAGAAGTTCATCAAGAACAACGCCAAGTGGCTTGACTTTGGTAAGTTCCGTGCAAGTCTCGGTCAGGTAGGTAATAACCAAGGTGTTGACACCTATGCATATCAGGCTCTCTACGCCATCAACGTATGGGGTATGGGTAACGGTGGTAATGCTACCCTCATCAAGGAACAGCTTTCTGCTAACGACCTGAAGTGGGAAACTACCCAGACCTTCGACATCGGTATTGACGCACGCTTGTTCAACCGTTGGAACCTTAGCGTAGGTTACTTCGACAAGCAGTCCAAAGACCTCCTCTTTGAAGTTCCTCTTCCTGTTTCAGCAGGTTCTTTCTACTGGAGTGAAGATTCCTATGGTGCTACACAGTTCAAGAACATCGGTAAGATATCTAACCGCGGCTGGGAAATCAGCACTGACGTTGATGTCCTGAAGAACAAGAGCTGGAAGTGGAATGTAGGTGCCGACATTACATTCCTGAAGAACAAGATCAAGACTCTGCCCAACCATCAGGGTATTGCCAACGGCACATACCGCCGTCTTGAGGAAGGCCACTCTCTCTATGAGTTCTATACCTTCCACTACGTAGGTGTTGACCAGATGACAGGTCGTGCCCTCTATACACTCGATCCCGATCAGGAAGCAGCCGCTCAGGCAGCAGGGTTCCTGGAGGAAATCAACGGTGTGAAGTATACCACCAACACCACATATGGTAAGAAAGATTGGGCTGGCTCTGCTATTCCTAAGGCTTATGGTTCATTCCATACCACCCTTTCCTGGAAAGGCTTGTCTCTCTATATGTTGATGACCTATTCCCTCGGTGGCAAGCTGATGGATACTGGCTATCGTACATTGATGAACACATCAGGAAGTACAGCCAGTGCATTGCACAAGGACATTCTGAAATCTTGGTCTGGTGTTCCTGACGGAATGACACTGACTTCTGCCAACCGTATCTGGAAAGATGGTACTCCTGTTATTGACAATACACTGTCAAGTTACAACAATGCCATTTCAGACCGCTTCCTGACAAGTGCCAGCTATCTTGTTATGAAGAACATCACTCTGAGCTACGACTTCCCTGCAGCTCTGTTGTCCAAGTATTCTCTTACTGGTCTGCAGGTAAAGGTTGGTTGCGAAAACCTGTTCACAGTTACATCCCGTAAGGGTATCAACCCACAGTATGGCTTCGGCGGAACTCAGGATGCCACTTATGTAACAGCACGTATCTTTAATGCAGGTATAACCCTGAAATTCTAAAATTGTGTGTTTTAACTTGTAAAATTTATGACTATGAAATATATATGCAATCTTGTCGTTGGTCTGCTTGTATTTACAGGACTGACAACGTCTTGTGAACATGGTTACCTTAACACAACTCCGACTGCTTCCACATCAACTGCAACTGCACTGGGAACAACGGAGAATGTGAAGAAGGCTGTTAACGGTCTTGCTGGAATGATGTGTACACAGCATGCTGCATACCGTCAGGGTTTCAACGGAGAAAGTGGTATTCGTGTATACTACGAAAACTTCCTTTCTGAGGAATTCAGATACAATGCATTTGCTCCGGGTTGGGATACCTGGATGAATGGCGAGGAATTTCCTGAGAACTATAACCTCTATGGTACTTATCCTTGGGGTTACTACTATGAGATCATCAATGACGCCAACTCCATTATCCAGAATGTGGACGGTGCTGACGGTCCTGATGCCGAGAAGAAATTCTACAAGGCTCAGGCAAAGACTTTCCGCGCCTTCGCTTTCACCCAGCTGGTTAAATACTACTGCAAGGGCTGGAAAATCAGTAACAACGGAACCACTTCCGGTCTGGTACTTCGCGAGGACGAGTCTATCGACCCCATGCCACTTTCTACATTGGCTGATGTATATGTACTGATTTACAAAGACTGTGACGAGGCTATCGCTGAATTCACCGAAAGCGGTATGGACCGTGCTGCTGGTGAAGTTTGGTTGCCAAACATCAATGTTGCCTATGCCGTTAAGGCACGTGCCGCCCTCAACCGCGAGGACTATGGCGAGGCTCTGCGCTGCGCCAAACTGGCTCGTCAGGGTTATCCTCTGATGGACAATGACGATTATGAGTCAGGTTTCTGCTATCCTTCAAGCGAATGGCTCTTCGGCAGCTATGCCAGTGAGGAAGAGAATATGTGGTACTGGACATTTGGCACACAGTTCGCATGCAATGGTTACTATGCTACCCGCAGTCAGTATGGTGCCGGATGTATCGCAAAAGAACTGACCGATGTCATTCCTGATGGTGACGTACGTAAGGGCTTGTTCCTGACATACGACAAATTCCCTGGTTATGATTTTTCATATAACCCCAATGGTTCCGCAATCATCGACCAGACAATGGGTTACTTTAAGGATGATGACTTGAAGGATGATGCAGACACCTATATTACCTCAAAAACTCCGGCCGGCTTAGATCCTGCCTATGCAAAAGGATATTTCTTTAGCGGCGGCCAGCTGAAGTTCTGGGCATTCGGTTCTCCGGGTCTGAGCTATCTCTGCTACATTCGTTCTTCAGAGATGCTTCTCATCGAGGCTGAGGCCAACTACTTCCTGAACAATACAACTGATGCACAGAATGCACTGGTTGAGCTGAATGCCACTTCAGGACGTCAGGCTGGTTATACTTGCACCAAGACTGGTGATGACCTGTTTACTGAAATCCGCAACTACCGTGAGCTTGAGCTCTGGGGTGAGGGCTTCAACTGGTATGACCACAAGCGCTGGAACCTGCCTATCGTACGTAAGTCATTTGCCGAGGGTGGCAACTGCCATACCGCAACAGCTGTGACCATTCCATGCGATGCAGCCCACAGATGGTGGACATTTGATGTGCCTGAGGCAGAGAAGGACAACAATCCGCTGATTGTTACATCCATCGATAATTAATAGTATTAACTGTCTTTAATTTATGGTCCGGAGATGACTATGTCTTCGGGCCATAAATTTTCTCTAAAAAGAAAGATCGTGAACAGACTTTTACTTTTACTCTTTTTCTGTATTGCCTATGGTAGTCTGGCGGCTGGTGTCCGTTCTGACCAGGAAATGCAGACAATAGCTTTTGACAAACTGAAAGCCATAAAGAAATCGGATTCACACCGATTGTTAAGCGCCAATCAGCTGATTCGTGTTGCCGACGAAAAGGTATATAGTGTCTATGAGTCGCACGACATGGGATTCGTCATCGTGGGCAAGGATACCCGGTTGCCTAAAGTGCTGGGGTATTCCAAGACTCTTTTCAACAAGGAAAACATGCCTCCAGCGATGACAGCCTGGCTCGGAGAGGTTTCGGAAGCCTGTACCCAAAACGCTATCAGCGAAACGCTTGAAACAGCTGTGGAGCCCATAAAGCCTTTTATCACCACACGCTGGGGACAGAGTGAGCCGTATAATAACCTGACGCCCAAAGTTGGCACTAAATCAACACCGTCGGGGTGTGTGGCCACTGCCATGGCGCAGATTATTAACTATAGACAATACCCTGAGTCTGTCTCATTCATGGGAAAGTACTATGTCGGAGATAATGATCAGACAGGGAAATCCGAAAAAGTCAAAAGCACCTATACCTATCCATACAAATTGGCCTATGGTGAATATGTGGATTCTGTGGGTGTCACCCAGACAATGGAATATACTGATGACGAAGCAACAGCTATCGCAACACTGATGCGTGACTGTGGCTATTCTGCGGAAATGACATATACCCCAGATTTTAGTGGAACTAACGTATTTGATGCAGGTACAGCATTGATATCCATGTTTAAATATCCCGCAACGACTGTTAAAGTATTTTCCAGAGAATATTATAGCGCAGAAGAATGGAAGGATATCATTTATACGGAACTTGAAAACAGAAGCCCCATTTTATTTGTTGGCTTAGACAAGCAGTTCGGTGGACATGCCTTCGTTGTCGCTGGTAATGACGAAGAAGGCCTCCTCTATGTCAACTGGGGATGGGATGGCAGTAGTGACGGTTTCTATGACATCACACTGATGAATCCGGGAACATACTATTTCACCTCCTCCAACCGAATAGTTACAGGCATAAGGACTTCCAACCAGCTTCCATGTGACAAAAAGATATACCAGTTTGGCACAGAGGAACCCTACACGCTTAAACTTTTGGACAGTGGAGACATTGAACTCTGTTTCAACAACGGGATATATAATGTCGGAACATATGGAACGTCCTATTGCATGGATGTTGTAGCAGAAGATGTAGAGACACACGAAATGACATCTTTGGCTAATCTTTTCGAAAACATAAAATTGCAGACTCTCTATGGCTTTGGTGCATTTACCGATACTCTGCAAGTGGAGAACCCCCTGTCTCCAGGGCAATATGAGTTGTTTGTAGGTGTCAAGCGCAATTCTGACACCCAATGGACACATGTCAGGACAATCGGTGGTGAGATGCATTTTAATGCTACTGTCGCCTCCGACGGAAAGATGACTATTGACGAAACACCCATCTTAGCCGGTATCGTTGCTCCGAAAGTGCAAGTCAGCAATGGTAAAATGGTCAACCGTTTCAAGGGAACTTACAATCTGCAAGGCCAGAAAATCAACACTGATTATCGCGGCATTGTGATAAAAGACGGTATCAAAGTTCTCCAGAAATAACTCTGACAGAATAAGTCAACTAAGCCCACTAAGCCAAATAGGCCTTTCCCTATTGAGCTTAGTGGGTTTATAGTTCTATTCTGTCATCATGGCCTTCCACTTTCTGTAGCCGAAGACAGCAATAATGGTGTAGAGCAGATAGAGACATGCGGTGAAACAAATGCCTTTGTAGAGGTATAAGCCTGTACAAACCACATCCACAGCTATCCAGATGAGCCATTGCTCAACATACTTGCGTGCAAGAAGCCATATACCGATAATGCTTGTGGCAGTAGTGAACGAATCCCAATAGGGTACGTTGCTGTCGGTGAACGAAAGGAGAATCCACGCAATAAATGCCCAGACAAGCAGATGGGCAACGACAATATACTTCCAGTATGATAAAGGCACAGAAGTGATGGGCAGACTTTTCTCCTCTGCCTTCTTGCCATATTTCCACACAAGAAAACCATAAACTGCTGCCAGAAGATAGTAAATCTGTATGCCGAAATCGGCATACAATCCATGCTCGTAATACACAAACATATATATTGACGGCATGATGACGCTTGTCAGCCAGATGTAGATGGATGCCCGCCACTCAAGATACAGGTATATTAAGCCTACTATTGTACCCAGAATCTCAAGCCAGTTTGCCTGAAAATAGTCTGTCATTATAGCATGTTTGTTATCTACTGAAGTTCATGTTGCCTCTTGCTGACACTTTTGTTACGACGAAGTCAGAAACGTAGCGTGATATTCCCCATCGCTGTAAAGCCAGCCATAGGTATATAACCAATCTGGTAGTAGCGATTGTCATTAGGGTGTGTATTGCCGACAATGGAGGAATATACCCAGCCGCTGGAAGCATAGTGCTTGTTAAAGATATTGTTGAAATTAACACCGAACAGAATGTCTTTCACTCCCTTGTTGATGCGGAGGTCATAACCCAAGCGGATGTTGCTGACAGAGAATTCAGGAAGTGAACGCAATGTGTTTTTCGTGTTGTCTAAATATTGTCTGCTGACATAGTTGGTATGCCAAGTGGCTTCCAGACCTTTGTGATGGAATTTTACAAATCCGTTGAGAATGGCAGAGGGGGAAAAGGCCAGTGTGCCGCTGTTATAGTGTATAATGGTTTCAGGCATGCTGTTCCAGTCGTTGTCGTAGGTTTCGACAGCTTCGTCAAAATTCTTGATACGGTTTCGGCTTAAGGCAGCATTGCCTTCAATGGTCAGCCATGAAGTGGGATGGATACCTGCCGACACCTCAACGCCGCAACGGTAGGACTTGTCAATGTTGGTTGTCAGTTTCTCGCCGATGTCGCTGAGCAATCCAGTTTGGACAAACTGATTATGATAATACATGTAGTACATATTCAGTCCGATATACCATAAGGGACAGTTGTAGTTATATCCCACCTCAAAGTCATGAAGTATTTCTTCCTTCGGACTGGGATAATAGCCATTGTCGGTGAAGTTGTTCCTTTCAGGCTCACGGTGGGCAAGAGCATAGGAGGCGTAGGCATGATGTCCGTTCTTGTGGAAACTGAAACCAGCTTTGGGATTGAGGAAGTTGTATTCCTTGTTGACATTCAGATAGTGCTTGCTGACAGCCTTTGTTACATTGTCAACAATAAATTTGTCGTTGTATCCGGTAGTAAAAAAAGTAACATAGCGGTATTGCATGTCTCCAAACAATTCCCAGTTTCTGTCAATATGGTATGTTGCCTTTATGTAGGCATTGGCATCATTTTTAGTGGCGTCAGAAGTGTAATACTTATAGTCTCCGTTTGCCATAACCATGTTTCTGACTGTCTCGTTGCCAACATAGGTCAGGTAACCAAAGTGATTGCTTCCGAACAATTGTACAGACATGCCGGAAATGATGTCCCAGTTGTCATCCCTGTAGTTGATGTTCCATAGGATTCCTCCTGTGTTTTGGTCAAGTCCTTTCTTGCGGACGAAGTTGCTCTTGGATATTTTGTTTCCCTGGGTATCTGTCATGCTTTCCAATCCGAAACTGGACAGTTTTTTCTTATAGCGGAATTCCTTGTAGTAGCCGTAACCATAAGTGTAATGGAGTGAGGATGTTGCCGACCAATGATTATTGATGGTCCATGCTGCGGAAAGGATATTGTGGTTCTGCCAGAAGTTGTCGGTTGTCTTGTCCCAGTTGGTACCGTCGGCTTTCTGATAGCGTTGTAGCGACCATGTGCCGTCATCATTCGGAACGAATCGTTCATATAGGCTATTAAACCGTCCTAAACCTGACTTGTACATATCCTCATAAGTTCTGATGCCATTATAGACGTTCAGGCTGTAGTCGTCGTTGCCGGCGGTGACGCCGTTCCAGGCCTGACCAGTTTTCTCAAAGTTACCAAAATTCTTGTAACGCAATACAAACGTGTTGTCACTGTTGATATAAGCCAAACCGCCATAGTAACTGCCGGAGCGACCTGAAGTACCGTGAAGATATCCATCGGTGTTGGTCTCATGGTACGCACCATCAAAGATAACATGCTTCCACAATAAGCCTGTGGAGAAAGCGCCACCGACATTGAAAGTATTGTAGGAACCATAACTTCCAGAGAGTTCAGCCATAGGTGTGTGTGAGGGAGACTTGCTTTGTAAGGCAATGTTGCCCCCAAAGGCACCATCGCCATTAGTACTGGTACCCACACCACGCTGTACCTGAATTCCTTTGAGCAGGGAGGCATAGCTGTTCATGTTTGCCCAGAACACACACTGGTCTTCAGGAGAGTTGAGAGGAACTCCGTCAAGAGTAACATTGATACGGCTGTCACCTGCCCCACGGATACGCATGTAGGTAGTACCTGTCCCTACTCCGTTTTCACTCCACGCCACAATGCCTGGTGTTTGCGACAGGAGCAGAGGCAGTTCCTGACCTGTCCCGGAGAACTGCTCCAAAACCTTTTTTCCGATATTGGTGACAGCAAAGGGGGCATTAGGCGAGGTTTTCACAGCATTAACGACAACCTCACTCATTTTCTCTATTTCCAGCGAGTCTGCAGTTTTCTGTGCAGAGACAACAGAAAACTGGACGACACTAAGCAGTGCCGCTAACAAGTACTTTTTGTGCATAAAATATGTATTGAATTATTGTCCATAAACTCTCTACGCCAGCATTACCTGGATCAGATTCAGCAGGGTATGATCTCAGCCACATGAATAATAGCAGCACCCCTGATATTTCCAAGTGCAAAATTAACACAATCTTGGTAAAACCGCAAGTGACAGACAAAAAAGTTACACTGGCAATTAACTAACGAAAGTATCAACTAAACCATCTGTCTTCATACAAGAAAACCTATTCGAATTTCATTTCTATGTTTCTGCACAGGAGACATAGAAAAACCAAAACAAGAAACATAAACACATGCTACAGGAACGCATCAGAGAAGAACAAATTTTGCCAGGGAATATCTGGTTTCATACATTAAACCCATGGATTTTATAATTTATTAACAAGACAACCCTAAATTTTTCCATATTTTAGGTATTTTTTAATTCGTTGTGTCATATGGTGACACAATATGGGCATACTTTTGCGATGTAAACAAAAACCATTAAAAATGAAAAAGGAATTAACAATCAACAAAGCAACACTATTCTCTCTGAAGAGTCTGATTGTTTCACCTGTTGCTGACATCTATTCTAAGATAATGGGTGTGAAATTTGATACCGCTGATACGCTACGTATACTGCAAGTGCAAACAGCCCTTTTGATGCTTTTACTACCTGTTCATTTCAATCCGATGTATCATATCGCCATGTTGCTCTGGTTTGCTGTCTCTCTGTATCAATGCAAGTATCTCAACAATAAATTCACGAATGATGATGACTAGCGGTATATAATTTGAGCGTCTACCCGGTTTTACAGAAAATATCTGCTAGCCGACTATCGGCCTCACCTCTCCTCCAGGGGTGAGGCTTTTTTGTCCTTTTTGGTACTTTAAAGTACAAAAATGGACAGAATCGGGCTTTTTTAGTGTTTTCAAGCCTTAAAAACGGACGCTCA
>ONKB01000045.1 GCA_900318305.1 uncultured Prevotellaceae bacterium
AAGAATGCGTTTTACAACCAGTTCATCAATAGTGTCTCCTTGGATTGTGCCACTTCAGCGGCTTACATGAATCCTTCTGATATCAATCGTCTCACGGTAGGTATGGGAACCTCTTTGGGTAAGTTCTATGCGGATATAGCATGTATGTTCCAATTCCAGCATGGTGACTTCTATGCTTTTTCAACCCAACAGGGCAACCCCAATGTTAATAATGACCTGCCTTCAACACGCGTGAAACTGGACAGGACACAGGTGATGCTGACATTAGGTTATAGATTCTAAAGGATAAGGGATATAAAGAAGAAAGAGGGAAGCAACGGCTTCCCTCTTTCTTCTTTTATAGGGTTCCCTTGCTTGAGGGAAGCTGCATGTTATAGATGTCGCGTTTGACTGCCATCTTGAGCGCCTTGGCAAAGGCCTTGAAAATGCCTTCTATCTTGTGGTGCTCATTGGTGCCTTCCGCCTTGATGTTCAGGTTCATGGCGGCATTGTCGCTGAGACTCTTGAAAAAATGGAAGAACATCTCTGTGGGCATTTCTCCAATACGCTCACGCTTGAATTCTGCATCCCATATCAACCAGGGACGTCCGCCCAGGTCGAGGGCAACCTGACACAGACAGTCGTCCATAGGCAGGCAGAAGCCATAGCGCTGAATGCCCCGTTTGTCGCCTAATGCTTTTTTGAGACATTCTCCCAAAACGATGCCTGTGTCTTCTATGGTGTGATGTTCATCTACATCCAGATCTCCTGTCGTCTTTATCGTCAGGTCAATACCGGCATGGCGTCCTATCTGCTCCAGCATGTGGTCGAAGAAGCCTATTCCTGTGGAAATGCTGCAACTGCCTTCGCCGTTGAGATTCATGCTGACAAATACGTCGGTCTCTTTTGTCTGGCGATGGATGTCTGCTTTTCGTTCCCCGCCGACAATTTCATTGGCGACCTGTTCCCATGTTGTGGTGTCGGTCAGCTTGAAGTACTTGCAGCCAAGGTTTCTGGCCAGTTGTACATCGGTATCCCGGTCGCCGATGACATAACTCTGGGCGAGGTCATACTCGCCGTTGGTGTATTTGGACAGAAGTGCCGTTCCCGGTTTGCGCGTGGGGGCATGTTCTGACTCAAACGTCCTGTCGATGATGATGTCGTCAAACGTGATTCCTTCGCCTTTGAGGGTGTTCAGCATGAAATTCTGTACAGGCCAGAATGTTTCCTCCGGGAAGGACGCTGTGCCAAGTCCGTCCTGATTGGTGACCATCACAAACTCAAAGTCGGTTTTCTCCCGTATCAGGGATAAACTCTTGAAAACACCGGGTAGAAACTCTAATTTCTCAAAAGAGTCAACTTGCTCGTCAAAAGGTTCTTTGATTAATGTACCGTCACGATCTATAAATAAGGCTTTTCTCATGTGGCTTAGTCTTTGTATTTGCGTAAGGCAGCTAAAATGGCATTGTTTTCCTCAGGGGTTCCAATGGTGATTCTGATGCAATTCCGGCAAAGAGGCTGGTTTGACCGCAGGCGTGTGATGACGCTACAGTTAACCAGGTAATCGTAGATTTTTGTTGCGTCAGTCATTTTCGCCAGGAAGAAATTGGCGTCGGTGGGATAGACTTTCTCACAGCAAGGCAGATAGTTGAAAGCATCCATCAGAGTCTCGCGCTCACTGAGTATCATGTTGACCCATCGTTCAACATCGCTTGCGCGCTTCAACATGTCAAGTGCTTTCTCCTGGGTAAGGAGGTTGACATTGTAGGGGTATTTGACTTTATTGAACAAATCGATGATTGGCTTTGAGGCGAAGGCCATGCCTAAGCGAATAGCAGCGCATCCCCATGCCTTTGACATGGTGTTCAATACGATGAGGTTGGGAAATACGTCCAGTTTGTGACGGTAACTCTCGTGGAAAGCGAAGTCGTTGTATGCCTCATCGACAATAACGATGCCGTCGAAGTTTGTCAATATCTTTTCGATTTCCTCGTCTGCCAGACAATTTCCCGAAGGATTGTTTGGTGTGCAGAGAAATATCAATTTGGTGGTTCCGCTAACTGCCCTGAGAAGGTTCTCGGCATTCAAACTGAAGTCTTCCTCCAACTCCACGCTGCGGAACTCAACATTGTTGATGTCGGCACAGACCTTATACATCCCGTAGCTGGGAGCAATAGATACGGCATTGTCTTTTCCCGGAATACAGAAAATGCGATAGCATAGGTCTATGGCTTCGTCACTTCCGTTACCTAAAAAGATGTTTTGGGGATCAACGTCCTTTATTTGAGCGATTACTTCCTTCAGGTCCCTTTGTAGCGGGTCGGGATATCGGTTCAGAGGCCTGTTGAATGGATTCTCATTGGCGTCCAGAAAAGCGCGGGCGTCTTTACCTTCATACTCGTTGCGTGCACAACGATATGGAGACAGACTCCAGATGTTAGGCCGAACTAATTGTTCAAGTGACTTCATGTTGCGTTATTTTACGTTATTATATCTCAGTTGCATGGCATTTCTGTGAGCATCCAGACCTTCTTTGTCAGCCATTTCAATGACGGTCTTGCCAATGCTCTTTATGCCTTCCTCGCTCAGTTCCTGAAAAGTCATTTTGCGGATATAGCTGTCCAAGCTTAGTCCGCCATAGGCATGAGCATATCCTTTGGTCGGCAGGGTGTGGTTGGTACCCGACGCATAGTCGCCTGCGCTTTCACAACTCCATTTTCCCTCAAAGACACTTCCGGCACAAGTTACTTTTTCCGCAAGTTCCTTGTAGTTGTCGGTAGCTATGATGAGATGTTCGGGCGCATATTGGTTGGAAATGCTTATGGCTTCATCCAGAGTGTGAGTCAGTATACTTACGCTATGTGTTAAAGCTTTGGAAGCTATTTCTTTACGTGGTAATTGCTCGAGTTGTTCTTTAAGTTCGTTTTCAACGCTGCAGATAAGTTCTTCATTGTCTGAGAGGAGTATGACCTGGCTGTCAGGACCATGTTCAGCCTGGCTAAGCAAGTCGGCTGCCACAAATGACGGATTGGCGTTTTTGTCAGCGATGACAGCCACTTCGCTTGGACCTGCTGGCATGTCAATGGCGATGCCATATAAAGTGGACATTTGTTTGGCAGCCATCACATACTGGTTGCCGGGACCGAATATTTTATCCACTTTGGGAATGCTCTCTGTGCCGAAAGTCATGGCGGCAATGGCCTGGGAACCGCCTGCCTTGAAAATGTGTTTTACGCCACACAGCTTGGCGGCATAAAGAATGGCAGGGTTGATGTGTCCTTCTCTGTCGGGAGGAGTACACAGGACGACTTGCTTACATCCTGCAATTTGGGCGGGGGCAGCCAGCATCAGTACTGTTGAGAAAAGGGGAGCAGAGCCGCCAGGAACATAGAGTCCCACTTTCTCAATGGCAACAGCCTTCTGCTTGCAGACAACACCGTCGCAAGTCTTGACGGTGATAGGTTGAAATGTTTGCGCCTTGTGGAAGGCATAGATATTCTTGTATGCCTGATGAAGGGCTGTCTTGAGTTCTTCGCTCAGCTGGTGTTCTGCTTCGGTGATTTCCTGTTCGCTTACGGCGAAACTCTTCAGGTCAGCTTGATCAAACTTTTTCTCGTATGCCCTTAGGGCAGAATCTCCATTCAGACGAATATCGTTAAGGACACTTCCTACAATATCAAACAATGTCGTGATATCAAATGCAGGTCGTTCCAACAGTTTGTTTAATTCATCTTGGGTGGGATATTTGTGAATTCTCATTCTGTGGCTATAAAACTATTTTTTCTATAGGTACTACAAGTATGCCTTGTGCACCGACTTTTTTCAATTCTCCGATACATTCCCAGAAATGCTTTTCTTCAAGAACAGTATGGACGCTGCACCAATTCTCATCAGCAAGCGGTATGATAGTCGGACTTTTTGCGCTCTCAGGGAGAATGCTTAATACCTCTTTGAGGTGGGCCTTGGGGGCGTTCATCATAATGTATTTCTTCTTCTGGGCGTCAATAGCTGCCTGAAAGCGGAATAACAGTTCGTTGACAATGGCGCGTTTGTTCTCTGTCATGTCTTTTCTGGCCACAACGACGGCATCGCTATCCATGACTCTCTCTACCTCCTTGAGGTTGTTGGTCACAAGAGTGGAACCGGAACTGACAATGTCAAAGATAGCATCACCCAAACCGATGTGAGGAGTTATCTCAACAGAGCCGGTGATGATGTGTATTTGGGCTTTTATGTTGTTGGCATCAAGATATTTCTTGAGAATGTTGGGGTAGGAGGTTGCTATCTGTTTGCCGTTCAGCCATTGGGGACCAGTATATTCCAATGATTTGGGAATGGCAATGGAGAGATGGCATTTGCTGAGACCCAGATGCTGGATGGTTTCAATGTCTTCTCCGCGTTCCATGACCTCGTTGAGACCTACTACACCGATGTCGGCAATGCCGCTGGCAACGGTCTGGGGAATGTCGTCATCCCGGAGGTATAGTATCTCTACAGGGAAATTGGTGCTCCTAACCAATAGTGCTCTCTCAGAGCGGTTTACCTTTATTCCAGCTTCTTTCATCAAGGTGGTGGTGTCATCATAGAGACGCCCCTTGGATTGAATGGCAATTCTTAACATATTGTTGTTTTCCATATGAAAAAATATCTTCTTGACAAGTATATCGTTGATTAAATATGCAAAAGTACTTCAATTTGAGCAGAATGCCAAATTTTGACACTTCTTTTCGCTTTATAAGTGGGAAGAATGGGGG
>ONKB01000081.1 GCA_900318305.1 uncultured Prevotellaceae bacterium
CTTGCTACAACTGGAAACTTTTGAGTGGGAACAGCTGGGCTCTATGGATATTCTTTCCTCCGGTCATCAACTCGCTGAACCGGAACTGCTGTTTGAAAAAATTGATGACAGCGTAATTGATGCACAAATACAGAAACTCGAAGACACAAAGAAAGCCAACCTGGCCGACAGCTATGAACCTGATCCTGTCAAGGAGACGGTGGATTTTGAAGTCTTTGAGAAACTGGATATCCGTGTTGGTCTGGTTACTGCCTGCGAAAAAATAAAGAAGTCCAAGAAACTCTTGAAATTCCATATTGACGATGGAACAAAAGACGGCCGCACCATACTAAGCGGCATTGCCGAATATTATGAAGACCCCACGGTTCTCATTGGCAAACAGATATTATTCGTCGCCAACTTCGCTCCGCGCAAAATGATGGGAGAAGAGAGTCAAGGCATGATTCTCTCTGCGGTTGACTACGACAACTCTCTGTCGGTCACTTCTACATCCCAGACAGTAAAACCAGGAAGTAAAGTACAATAACAGAGTCATATCACCTTGTATGGAAAAAACACGTCAAAGTAAGATAGAACGCCTTATCCAAAAAGAGCTTAGTAACATTTTCCTGGATGAGACTCGCAAGACCCATGGCATTATGCTTTCTGTCAGTGAATGCAGGATCTCGGCCGACCTGAGTTATTGTAACGCATATATCAGCATCTTTCCGCCAGAAAGAGGCGATGAGATTATTAAGAATCTGAACAACAACCTGAAATCCATACGTTTCGCCTTAGGTCAGCGCTTACGCTACCAGTTACGCATTATCCCAGAACTTAGAATTTTCAAGGATGATACACTTGACTACATGGAGCATATTGATGAACTCTTAAAAAAATAACACTGCCGGGTGAACCTTCCGTTTTTCTTCGCACACCGCTATCTCTTTTCCGCCAAAAGCCACAGCGCCATTAACATTATCTCCTTTATTTCAGTTATTGGGGTTGCCTTGGCCACAACGGCATTGGTATGTGTTCTGTCGGTGTTCAATGGCTTCCACGATTTGGTAGCATCACTGTTTACCGCTTTTGACCCACAGCTGGAAATGGTTCCTGCACAAGGAACAACATTTCCTGCCAACGACCCCTCAGTCAAGAAAATCAAAGCATTCAAGGATGTGGAGATAGCCAGTGGTATACTTGAAAACCGGGCCTTGGCAAGATACGACAGCCGTCAGACCATGATTATGCTGCGCGGTGTAGATGATGACTATGGCAAATGCACTGACATAGAAAAGATTCTTTACGGAAATGGGAAATTCATACTACACGCAGATGTATTGAACTATGCTATCCCTGGTATTCGTGTCGCACTAATGCTCAACATGACAACCGATTTTGTCGATCCTCTTCAAATCTATGCTCCACGACCTGGCGAAGAGATCAATCTAATGAATCCCACAAGAAGTTTCAATCAAGATGAGCTCAACTCCTCTGGCAGCGTATTCAATGTCAGTCAAAAACAATACGATGCCGACTACATACTCTGCCCTCTAAAATTTGCCCAGCACATCTTTGAAAAGGAGAACGAACTATCTGCGCTCTCTATACGTTTGAAACCTGACGCTAACACCAATCAAGTCAAGAAAGAACTGAAAAAACTCGTTGGCGACAGATTCAAAATATTAGACCGATATGAACAGCAAGAGGACGTCTTTCGTATCATGGCCATTGAGAAATTCCTGGCATACGTCTTCCTGACATTCATCCTTTTCATCGCCTGTTTTAACATCATAGCCTCGCTCTCCATGCTTATCATAGACAAACAGGCAGATATCCAGACCCTTCACGATTTGGGAATGACTCCCAAAAGCATCTGCAAGATATTTATTGCCGAAGGAAGACTTATCTCTATCATCGGAGCAATCATAGGCCTTGGTATCGGACTCTTTCTTTGCTGGCTCCAAATCACTTATGGATTCCTACGCTTAGGCGAGCAATCAGGTACATTCATTATTGACGCTTATCCTGTAAGTGTTCATTTCCTAGACATTGTTATCATCCTCTTCACCGTCATTATTGTTTCCTTCATCGCCTCGTGGTATCCCGTAAAATATCTTAGCAGACTATTCCTGCAAAAAGACAAAGAATAACCCTCTATTATCGTATATGAACAGTTTACACAAGGAGACAAGTCGCAAAAACAAGCGACAGCTTCTACAATTATTATTAGACCTGTTTCAGAATAATCCTGAAACAGAATATGGATTGAATGACCTATTCAAGATATTCAAGCTGAAGACCCACCCTCTCAAACTATTGTGTACCGATATCCTTGATGATCTTGTCGCCGACGACTATATCACCATCAACACGCAACGGAGATATCGTCTCACCACCCGGAACCATGTGATGACAGGAATCTTTAACCGCAAGAGCAACGGACGCAATTCATTTCTGCCTGACGGAGAGGATAAAGCCATCCTCGTTGCCGAGCGCAACTCACACCATGCTCTTGACGGCGATAGAGTCAAAGCTACGCTCCTGGCCCGCAGACGTAATCACAGCCGGGAAGCTGAAGTAATAGAAATTATCGAACGTTCCTCAAAGACTTTTGTCGGAACACTCAAGGTGATGCGTGACTTTGCTTTCCTTTTAACCAATGACAGAACTCTGACATCAGATATCTTCATCCCGAAACGTAAACTCAAAGGTGGCAAAAACGGAGAAAAAGCCGTGGTCAGAATAACAGACTGGCCAGAAGATACCAAAAATCCCGAGGGCGAAGTCATAGATATCCTGGGAGTTGCCGGGGATAATAATACGGAAATGCATGCCATCTTAGCCGAATACGGCTTGCCTTATTTCTATCCCAAAGCCGCAGAAAAAGAGGCAGAGAAAATTCCTGAGGGTATAACTCCTGAAGAAATTTCCCTCCGTGAAGATCTGCGCGACGTTACGACATTTACCATTGACCCATATGACGCAAAGGATTTTGACGATGCTCTTTCCATCAAAAAACTACCAAACGGCAATTGGGAGATTGGCGTACATATAGCTGATGTTACCCACTATGTCAAAGAAGGCAGCCTGATTGACAAAGAAGCAAAAAAACGCAGTACAAGCGTCTATCTTGTTGACCGCACCATCCCCATGCTTCCTGAAAGACTTTGCAACTATCTCTGTTCGTTACGCCCAAATGAAGACAAACTAACTTTCAGTGTTATTTTTGAGATGGATGACAAAGCCGATATCAAGAACTGGCACGAAGGACGTACAGTTACTCACAGCAATCGACGATTCACCTATGAGGAAGTACAAAATATCCTTGAGCAAAATGGGGAAGCCTCAGAGGAAGATCTTACGCATGGAGACCATCCCCAAATATTGAAACGAGACAAATCCGAAAAGCCGGCAGGAGACTACGCAGAAGAACTCATCACGCTTAACCGCCTTGCCAAATGTCTCCGCAAAAAAAGGTTTTCTACTGGAGCCATTTCCTTCAATCGACCTGAGGTACGCTTCAAACTGGATGACAAAGGACATCCAATTGGGACCTATGTCAAGATTGCCAAAGATGCCAACAAACTTGTTGAGGAATTTATGCTTCTCGCCAATCGTCATGTTGCACAGAAAATAGGCAACACTCCCAAAGGGTCCAAATTCAAGCCTTTTGTCTATCGCATTCATGACGTCCCCGATTTGGAGAAACTAGAGAATCTTAAAGCCTTCGTTACCAAATTCGGCTATAATCTACGCACCACAGGTAGCAAGGATGATGTCACCAAGAGCTTCAACAAACTGCTTGCCGATGTTCATGGCAAGAAAGAACAGGCCGTCATTGAAGACGTAGCCTTACGTTCTATGCAAAAAGCCCGTTATAGCACGGAGAATATAGGCCACTATGGTCTTATGTTCCGCTTCTATACCCACTTTACATCGCCTATCCGGCGTTATCCCGATGATTTGGTACATCGTCTGCTTGATCGTTATGACCGAGGTGGCAGGGCCGTCAACCAGAAACAACTTGAAGACCTCTGTGATTATTGCAGCCACATGGAGTTACTCGCCGCTACTGCCGAACGTGCCAGTATCAAATACAAGCAGATAGAGTATATGGGAGACCATCTCGGAGAGATATTTGATGGCAAGGTATCAAGTATCACAGAATTTGGCCTGTATGTTGAAGTCGATGAGAATTTCTGTGAGGGCATGGTACCTATTCACAGTCTTTCAGACGACTACTACGAGTTTGACGAACGCAATTATTGCCTGCGAGGCCGTCGCCGCCGCCGTACTTATTCTATAGGTGATCCCGTCACCATCCGAGTCGTTGATGCCAACTTGGAAAGACGTCAACTCGATTTTGAACTAATAGAATAACTCTTCCCCTCCTCAATACCTGTGGAGGAATATGACTCTATTTATTATCTTACCTTGCTATCGCAATAATAGCAGCGTATAACTCCGTCGGGTGACTGATAGAACTTTGACTTGACGTCCTCGTTGTTACAAATACACTTGGCATTGCGGCAATGTAGAGTGTCATCATCCACAAATTCATTAAGAGGTTGGGGCATGACATGACGAGCATCATTCTTCCAATCCAACAGGCGACAAATTAGTGCCATCCTGACAAATTTGCCGTTTTCCACCTGACGGAAATAAGCTGCACGAGGATCAGCATCCACTTCGGTAAGTATCTCGTTAACACGAGGAAGAGGGTGAAGTACTTTCATTGTCGGACGGGCCAGTTTCATCTTGGCAGCATCCAGGATAAAACTGTCTTTCACTCTGTCATAATCATCTTCATCAAGAAAGCGTTCTTTCTGAACTCGTGTCATGTACAGAACATCCATGTCAGGAATCGCTTCCTCCAAAGTGCTGACTTCCTTATAGCTGATGCCAAGACGGTCGCATACATCTTGTTTGATGTAATCTGGCAGGCGCAGGGTATCAGGAGCTATCAGAATAACCTTTATGCCCGTATAGCGAGACAACGCTTTTATCAGCGAGTGAACCGTGCGTCCGAAACGCAAGTCTCCGCAGAATCCAATTGTGATATTATCTATATGTCCCAGTTCCCGCTTAATCGTCAGAAGGTCTGTCAGTGTCTGTGTAGGATGACTATGACTTCCATCACCAGCATTGATGATAGGCACCTCAGAAACCTGGGATGCAATAAACGGAGCACCCTCTATTGGGTGTCTCATTGCGATTACGTCAGCGAAATTGCCAACTACCCTAACTGTATCCGCAACTGTCTCGCCTTTTGATACAGAAGAACTACGGGCATCATCAAAACCCAGAACATTACCTCCCAACTCCATCATAGCAGCAGTAAAACTTAAACGCGTACGCGTACTGGGTTCATAGAAGAGAGTTGCCAATTTTTTCCCGCTCATGCGAGTAACATATTTTTCACGATGGAGAATAATATCTTCAGCCAAGGCAATAATATCATTGGTTTCATCATGAGTCAAGTCTGTAGGATCTATGAGATGTTTCATAACAATATATTTATTTTATCCAACTTTCGTCTGCAGGATTATTCCGGAATGCGATAATGCGTTCCTTCCACTCTGGGACAATATAATTCTCCTCAACTGCAACATCCACCAGAGCATCTAAATTAGACAGGGAGTAATTCACCGTCTTTGCCTCAGCTATACGGTCAAGTCCTTTTTTCATACCATAAGTAAAAATGCTCACTATGCCTAAAACCTCAGCACCTGCTTCACGCAGGGCATCAACAACTTCTATACAACTGCCTCCCGTTGATATCAAATCCTCTATTACAACCACTTTTGTTCCAGGAGTCATCTTTCCTTCAATACGGTTAGCGCGTCCATGATCTTTGGCACTGCTACGCACATATCCCATAGGCATATCCAGCAGTGTTGCCGTTATGGCAGCATGAGCGATTCCTGCCGTTGAAGTTCCCATAAGCATCTCTGCATCGGGAAATTTCTCTGAAACCATAGCAGCAAGGCCTTCCTCTATATGATTTCTCACTTCAGGGGCAGAGAGAGTCAAACGATTGTCGCAATAGATAGGGCTTTTAATTCCGCTTGCCCATGTGAAAGGCTGTTCTGGGCGCAAAAACACAGCGCCAATAGAAAGCAAATCTTTAGCATATTCCTTTTCTGTCATGATATATAAGTTTAAGTTGTTTGTTATCCAAGAAACTCCTTAATACAATATTCGTATGCTGCTACTGGATTTTGAGCAGCAGTTATAGGACGTCCTACAACAATGTAGTCAGAACCTATCTTACGAGCTTTTGCAGGGGTAGTGATACGCACCTGATCATCTTTCGTCCCATTGGCAAAACGAATACCTGGCGTAACTGTCATAAAAGATTTGCCACAGGCCTCCTTAACAAAAGCCGCCTCTAAAGGGGAGCACACAACACCATCTAATCCTGCCAGCTGAGCATTGTGGGAATATTTGGCAACCGTATCCTGGATGGAGGCATCTATCAACAGTTCTTCTCTCATACGCTGTTCACTCGTGCTGGTAAGTTGTGTAACGGCTATCAGCAACGGACGTGAACCATCTTCGCGAACAAGTCCCTCAAGAGCTGCCTTCATCATCTCTATTGTTCCTGCGGCATGCACATTGGTCATATCTATATTCAAGGACGACAAAACCTTCATCGTCTTTCGGACAGTGTTGGGTATGTCATGTAATTTCAAATCCAGAAAAATCTTGTGTCCTCTCTGTTTTATCTGCCTTACTATCTCGGGACCAGCAGCATAGAAAAGCTCCATGCCGATTTTGACAAATGGTTTGCGTTCCTTAAACAAATCCAAAAAAGCTAATGTAGTTTCTTCGCTATTGAAATCACAAGCTATTATAACATCTTTTGCCATATATTTTTGTTTTTATTTAATTTCTCCTATAATGCTCTCTAAGGTATCAATATTCAAGCGTTCCATCACTTTCGGCAGGTTGTCGATAATCTCCTTGCATGCATAGGGGTTGCGCAGGTTCTCTGCTCCTACCTGTACGGCCGTAGCACCAGCCATCATCATCTCTATCACATCTTCTGCCTTTGAAACTCCTCCACAACCCATAATGGGAATATGACATACCTGAGCCACCTCGTAAACCATTCTGAGGGCAATGGGGAAAATGGACCTGCCCGAGTAACCGCCCACCTTTCGGGCAAGCACTGGTTGTCTTCGTTCTATGTCAATACGCATGCCCAGAAAAGTATTCACCAGTGTCAAACCATCAGCACCAGCTTCCTCACACGCCTTTGCTATAGCGGTAATATCGGTCACATTAGGACTCAGTTTAATAAAGACGGGCTTGCTCGTCACCTTCTTGACAGCTTTCGTTACCCTTGCCGCCATCTCCGGTGATGTGCCGAAAGCCATGCCTCCGTGATGAACATTCGGACAGGAGATATTCACCTCTATTATACCAATTTGATCCTCCTTGTCTATTTTCTCACAGCAATAAGCATATTCTTCAATAGAGAAACCGCTTATATTTGCAACTATAGGCTTATGAAACACACGTCTGAGACGAGGAAGTTCGTCTGTTATCACCTTATCCACTCCGGGATTCTGGAGTCCCACAGAGTTTAGCACTCCTCCAGCTCCTTCGGCTATACGAGGCAGTGGATTACCATAACGTGCTTCACGAGTAGTACCTTTAACAGCAATCGATCCAAGAATATCCAGATCATACACTTCTGCCATTTCCTGCCCAAATCCAAAAGTTCCGCTCGCCGGTATCACCGGGTTATCCAGTTTTATGCCGCCAAGATTAACAGATAATTTGTTTACCATACCAAATCCTCCTTCCTAAACACAGGACCTTCTTTACATATACGTGCATAGCCACTCTTTATTGGGATGGAACATCCCATACAAATACCAAACCCACAACCCATGCGAGCTTCCAAGCTTACCTCTCCTGGTTTATCTACACTCTGGCATATGGATTTTATCATAGGCATAGGTCCGCAGGCATAGAAATAGTCAAACTCTATACCCCGTTCATCAATAAGGTTAGTCACATAGCCTTTGCAGCCAATACTCCCATCAACCGTCGCAACATAGACTTCAACTCCCAAATCGCGGAAACGTTCCGCATAAAAAACCTCGTTCGCCGTATTAAAACAAAGGGCAACAGAAACTATCTTGTCTTTTACTTTCAGTTCCTTGGCCAGTTTGTAGAGCGGTGCAATACCTATGCCCCCGCCAGCCAAAAACATCCGAGAATATTCTGTTTCAGAAGAAAACCCATTTCCGAGACCATTTAATATGTCCAGTTTTTCCCCTCCTCCCATGGCTGCCATTTTTCGGGAGCCCACGCCCACTGTTTTGTAAAGCAGCGTCAATCCCTCAGCATCATAGTCGCTGATAGAGAAAGGCCGTCTCAGAAAAAGGCCGTTTATCGCTACATTCACAAATTGTCCTGGACGCTCAATTCCTTTCACATCTCCCTCCAGCCGCATTTCATATATGCTGGGAATAACCTGCTTGTTAGCTGTTATCGTTAAAGAAACGTGCCTCATGACTTATCCTATTTTATGGTTTTTATAAATCGCATTTATTGTTAAAACAATCATGGATATGTTAAATACTCCCTTACGAATCATCTTCTTGTCACTGCCGAATCCATAGCTCAAATATTTCTATCCTTTTTCATTCTTGCCACACAATGCGGCCATGATAAATGGTCTGACAGCATTTCCCAGCAACCTTCCATCCGTCAAACGGTGTACTGTGTCCTTTTGAAAGGAACCCTCTACTATCGACGACATAAGGATGTGTCAATTCAAAAATAGCAAGGTCTGCGCTCTCTCCTTCTTCCAATTTTCCCCCAAGACCGAATATACGTCTGGGATTATTGCACATAAGATCAATCTGTCGTTCAAGCGTAATGATGTTTCTTTTTACCAGACAAGTGTACACCACTGCAAATGCGGTCTCCAGGCCAACAATTCCCATGGCACTTTTCTCCAGTCCCTTAGATTTCTCCTCAAAAGTATGGGGAGCATGGTCGGTTGCTATGCAGTCTATGGTACCATCCTGGATTCCCTTTATCAGCGCTTCTCTGTCTTCTTCAGAGCGTAATGGGGGATTCATCTTAAAACGTCCGTCTTCTTGCAAGTCACTGTCTGTTAACACAAGATAGTGGGGACCTGTCTCGCAGGTAATATTCACACCACGGTGCTTCGCCCTGCGTATAAGGTCAACGCTTTCTTTCGTAGATATATGACACACATGATAGTGGCATCCCGTCCTCTCTGCTATTTCAATATCACGGGCTATCTGCCGCCATTCACTTTCTGAGCAGATACCTCTATGCCCATGTTCTCTTGCATAAGCACCATCGTGGATATATCCTCCCCTTAGCAAACTGTTATCCTCACAATGGGCGGCAATTATACCGCCAGCAGCTGCCACACGCCTCATCGCTTCCTCCATAACGGTATCATCCTGAACCCCACTTCCATCATCGCTAAAACCAACCACATAAGGTTTGAGAGTCTCTATGTCAGTAAGTACTCTTCCCTTGCGTTCCATGGTAATGGTGGCATATGGTCGCACATCAATGATGGCCCCATCGTCAATCAATTCCTCCTCTATATCCAAATGGAGCAGGGAGTCGGGCGCAGGGTTCAAATTGGGCATAGCACACACTACAGTGTAACCACCGTGAGCAGCAGCTCTTGAGCCAGTTTCAATGGTTTCCTTATATGAAAATCCTGGCTCGCGGAAATGAACATGGACATCTGCCAAGCCATAGGTAACGAGTTTTTCTTTTGCGTCAAGAACGACCATGTCTTCCTTTACGCTTATTTGAGGAGCTATCCGCACAATCATTTTCCCTTCAATAAGGATATCCGACATCAGCATCTCACCGTTACTTATGATTTTTCCGCCCTGGATCAACAACCTATTTGCCTGCATACATCAATTCTGTTAAGTGAAAAAAATGGCGACATTCAAAAAATGTCGCCATTTCATTATGAAGAGAAGAAAGAATCAAGCAATAGGCAACCCCTGTTCCGAGGGAGAAAAACTTTCCAGTCATCCCTTGCAGGGACGTACTCTTCTCCCATGAAGAGTTCTGGCATTTCTGCAGCCTGTCTTCCATCTCGCCTTAAAACTTTTTGCAAAGGTACTAAATTCCCTTGGACAAATTCTCCTTTTATAATAGAAAAAAACTTTTTCTGCTTGCTTCCGTCACCGTAATACAAGATGATAACTACCGCCAGCCATGAGCCGGACCACTCCTTTCATTTCAAGTTCAAACAAAATAGCAGAAACACGGGCGACAGGAATATTACTCTCAACAACGAGTTGATTTATTTGCTTGCCGTCAACACCAGTCAACAAATTGACGAGAAGGGTTTCCTCCTCAGAGAGCGTCCCAAACAAATCTGGCTCCACTGGTTTTGTGCGGAGAGATTTCTCCCCACTTGCCATAGGCCAATTCATCGCACTCATAATATCCTCTCCGCTCCCTACAAGAGCGGCGGTATTGCGACTAATCAGAGAGTTACATCCCTCACTATACCGATCCCCAATACGACCAGGAACCGCAAGAACATCCCTACCGTAATCAAGTGCTATACGTGCTGTCACAAGAGAACCGCCTTTGGCTGCACTCTCCACAACAAGACATCCATCACTGATACCAGCAACAATCCTGTTCCTGCAGAGGAAATAGGCTTTCTCGGGACGGGTCCCGGACATGTATTCCGTCAGAAGCCCTCCATTGTCAAGCATAGCGACCGCCGTGGTCCTGTGGGCAGAAGGATAAATGCGGTCAAGGCCATGGGCCAGGACTGCCACTGTAGTGAGACCCGACGAAAGAGCCTGACGATGGCTGTTGATGTCAATACCATAAGCAAGACCGCTGACAACAAGCAAGTCGGGCCGCAGGAGACTAAGTTCATGCATAAGTAGCTGACAAAAATCTCTTCCGTAGGAAGTACACGACCTTGTTCCTACTACACTCAAGCTATAAGTAGGGTTCAGATTGGCGGTGCCTTTGTAGTAAAGAACCAACGGAGCGTCATTACAAGAAAGTAAGCGCCTGGGATAGTCGTCAGCGCCATAGCGGAGACATTTTATATTGTTTTTACTTATAAATTCCCATTCTTTACGCGCGCGCTCAATAGCAGCCTGGCGTCCGGCAAGCAACACGTCGGGGATAATAGCAGAAAACCAAGGAGATAGAAGTTGTCTCAACTCCGCTTCATCGCTATCAAATACGGGCAAGGCTGTATTACCTAAATCTTTGTATATCTCCAATGCATGATGCCCAGCCAAACGAGGTATGCATGTCAGCGCCATTGCGCACAAAATCTCCTTTTCCATCACAGGAAGATATCAGTCAATAAGCATTTTAAACAACTCTGGACAGTCGGTCAGCTTCCCATTCACGATACTGACAATATGCACTTCTGCCCTTGCAGCAAGTTTGTTGTCAGGTAAACGAAATATGTCCTGCTCAAAAACATACCTGATGCCTTCCTTTCTGAAATTGAGACAGCTCATGAACTCATCTTCACTGCGAAGCGGAGTTTTATAAGATATGTTTATACGTGCGACTACCATATCTATTCCTTCTTCATGGAGTTTGGAGAAACTGATGCCTTTTCCCAAAATAAACTGATGGCGCGTATGTTCCAGATAATGCAGATAGTTGGCATTATTGACTATACCCTCAATATCGCACTCATAGTCACGCACCTGCATGGGCAGGATAAAACAGTATTTGCTAAACATATTATGTATTCATTCTATTCATTATTACTTATCAGAAACCCTTTTGAGGTAGTAACATCCGAACCAGCATCTAAGACAATCTTTAAGGTCACAATAGCGCGTCCTCAACTGGATAAGTGCTTGGGTGTCAGAGGCTGTAGATACAGGCATACCAGTCTGTGTCCATAGCCTGGTATAACGGTTGTCTTCAGGCTTTATTGCTGCCAATATGCGAAGAGCTTTCTGGCAATAATCTTCCTTCATGCGGTGACGGCCATAGGCAAAAAGCATCGGGACTAGAGCATTAATAAGAATCAGGTCAAGTGACTTTCTCTGGAGCCTCTTCTCGGAAAATCCACTTACCACACCAAAACTACAATGAGTAGTCCAATAAGGAGTCACACGAGTGTCTAATATCTTGTACGCTTCTTCTAAAGAACTCACATCGGTGATAGCAGAAAGACTTACCTGACAGGAATAATATAATTGAGCTAACTGCACTATTCTGACATATGGGAAATTATAGGGACGTAAGCGGAAAAAATTCCAGTTCATACCATTCATGGCTTTCAGAGAGAATTTGTGAGAAAGAAATTGATATTCACTTTGAAGCTTGGAAAAATAACCTTCTTCCATAGCTGATGCCCTATGATATGATGGTATCATATTTCCGTCCAGCAATCCCGCCTGACCCAAAAACAATGCCTCAATTTGAAATAAATTATCACGATGTTTCCCACAAGCATTAAGAGACATATTGAGAGCCCATTCTTCAAACGCATCGCTGTTGAGACCAAATCCAAAACTTCTGGCAAGAGTAACAAAGAAAGCATTCTCCCAGTCTCCCGACAATTTGTCAACATATCCAAAGATGCGTTGTATTTTTTGTTCAAGGCGCTCAACACAAAGACGATCCAGCCACTGATGCACCAAGACAGGCGGTAATGTCGGTATGATTTTCCAACATGGGGGATACTTGTCTTCTCCTAGCAACTCCGCATAATTTTCCTTCACATTGTCTGGAACCTGAATAACAAGTTGCGGAAGAAGCTTGCCGTCAGCTGTGTATACATCAGCATCTACCTTACTCACCACATGAAGGATAACATTGTTATAGTTGGCATCATGTTGATGGCCATGGCGCATCCAGTCAGAACTCACATTATGAATTTCCACATTGCCTACCCATAGTTCGTTATTGATTCTTATTTTGGCATTCAAGAAATCCGGGCCGGCGTTGAAGTTGAGCAGTCCAGGGTCAATCACATTCACCACTTGACCCGTTGTTGTCAATAACGTCCCTGCCGCAAACAACTTATGCTCCCATGTATAATGTAATAATCTCTCCATAAATCACATCATCTCCCCTGTTCTTAAAAGAACCCCCCAAGGAGAAGGATTGTAAAATTGAATTTACGATTACAAATGTAATATTTTCACAGCAATTATTTATCTTTGTAACTCAAAAATAGTCATCAACAATGAATTCAACATTTAATAAAGTATCCGCATGGGTACGGTTTTCCGTATATACCATTTTTCTTGTCGTTTTCTTATTTTGGATACAATGCTGGTGGGGTTTGTTCCTCATACCGTTTATCTTTGATGTATGTTTTACCCATATCATACCTTGGGGATGGTGGCGAAACATCAAGAACAACACCTTGCGTGGTATCATGAGTTGGGTAGATGCTATCGTCTTCGCAGCAGTAGCAGTATATTTCGTACACAACTATTTCGGGCAAAATTATGTGATTCCCTCATCTTCATTGGAAAAGAGCCTTCTGACAGGCGACTATCTTCTTGTAAGTAAGATGAACTATGGTCCGCGTGACCCTATTACACCCCTACACATGCCTATGACAGCCCACACATTACCGCTGTTAAACTGCAAGTCTTATGTAGAGTTTCCGCGTCTGAATTACCATCGCTCACCAGGTTTTGGGAAAATTAAGCAGAATGATATTGTCGTATTCAATTATCCTGCTGGAGATACAGTCGCTCTCGGTGTACAGGAGGCTGACTATTACTCGCTCTGCTATCAGGCCGGCGAGCAAATCCTGCCAATAAACCGCCATTCACTTGACAAAGAAGAACAATTAAAAGCGTATGAGGCACAATATACTGCCGGCAAACAATATCTTGAATATAACAAGTCACAATATGGGGAGATTGTGGCACGGCCAGTAGATATGCGTGAGAATTATGTGAAACGTTGTGTAGGGCTTCCTGGACAGATTCTGCAAATCAAGGATGGTGTGGTATATACTAATGGTCAACGCAACAAGCAGCCTGCCAACGTACAGTATTGTTACAATGTAAGCCTCAAAGCCCCTATACCCGATTACCTGTGTCGCGAATTGGGCATCAGCATAGAGGACCGTTCTGAGATGCAAAACGGTAACGCATACTCTCTTCGCATGCCACTTACGCAAAAGGCCATCAACACTTTAAGACAACGTCCGGATATTGTTGAAAGTATCCAGCCTGCAGAGCCGACCAGCGGCACTGCGTTGTATCCACACAATAAAGAGACAGGATGGACAGCCAACAACTATGGTCCTTTATGGATTCCTCAAAAGGGCAAAACTCTCCAAATAACACTTGACAATCTGCCGATATATCTGCGTCCAATAAAGGTGTATGAGAATAACGACGTCAAAGTGGAAGACGGGAAAATCTTTATCAATGGGAAAGAATCTTCTTGGTATACTTTCAAGATGGATTATTATTGGATGATGGGTGACAATCGCGACAACTCAGCCGACTCACGTTTCTGGGGTTTTGTGCCGGAAGACCATATTGTAGGGAAACCCATCCTGATATGGCTGTCATTAGACAAAGATTACGGATGGCTTGACGGAAAGGTGCGTTGGAGCCGTCTTTTCAGGATAGTTGACAACATTAAATAGCCTTTGGCACAACAACCATTGTTTTATGCACAAGTTCAGAATACCCCGTTTGGTAATAGCAGCCGCGGTAGCTATTCTCTCAGCTTGTGCAATTGGCTGTCTCTGTTTTTTTCAGGTAAGGGTCACAGACAACAATCTCTCCCCGCAATTGCAAAATGGTGACAGAGTAATGATTAATCGCCTTACACCTCTAGACAGGGGACAGATAGTAGTATACATAAATCCTCTCAGTTCCTCAAAATTCAGCTATGGCTTGGGGAAGTGTCTGGCATTAGCCGGCGATACTTTAAGGTTATTTATGAAGGATGTTACTTCTAATTCTCACTCTAAACACAATTATGCCTGGCATGATATTATCGTTCCGTCCAAGAATACTCCTGTCAAAGTAACTCGCTGGAATAAGAAACTGCTTTCCAATGCCCTCTTCTCTTATGAAGGAGCTAATGTGTGTTCCAAGTGTGATTCTGTTCTGGTTGTAAATGGCATTCCCAAGCAAGAGGTCGTGTTCAGTCATGACTTCGTGTGGGTATGTGCTAGAAATAGCCATACTATATCCGATTCACGCTTGTTTGGTTTTTTGCCTACAGACAATATCCTGGGTAACGTTTCTTTTATCTCTTATTCCATTCAGGAAGGTTACAGCATTCCCCTGAGTAGGATTTTCAAAAAACTTGACGATTAGGCAAAAACTATTTGTCAAATATTCATACAAAACAATTACCTTTGTACAAAACAACAAAAAAGCTATGTCTGTTACTTACCTTTGGATTTTTATTGCCTGTTGCCTGTTTCTGGTTGAAATGATGACAGGCGGTTTTGCATTGATGGCATTCGCAATTGGAGGTCTCGTTGCTGCCATAGGGGCAGCCTTGAACATTTCTATAGCCTGGCAGATTGTGATTTTCATCATTGTCTCCCTGCTGTTTTTCTTTTTTATACGTCCGTTGTTGGTAAGATGGTGGAAAAAACGCGAGAAGACCATCCCTCAAACCAACGCTTATGGTTTGATCGGAAAATCTGCAAAAGTTGTGGAAGATATAAATCATGAAAACAAAACAGGTCGCGCCATCATTGACGGCGACAACTTTATGGCAATATCCCAAGACGGAAGTATTATCAAAGCGGGCACTACCGTAGAGGTGGTAGGATTGGAAAGCACTATTCTCATTGTAAAAAACAAAGATTAAGTTATATGGAATCAACAGTTATCATTCTCGTCTGCATTGCTATTGTAGTAATGTTTTTTATTGCAAGTGGTATCAAAATCATACCACAATCCCAAACGGCCATTATTGAGCGGCTGGGAAGATACGACCGTACGCTTCAGTCTGGACTGAATATTATCATTCCAATAGTTGAACGTCCACGCGCTATTTATTCTCGTTCTACTGTGACAGGTCCTGGAGGTAGGCGTTATGCAGTCATTCGTTCAACAACCATGATTGATCTTAGGGAGCAGGTGTATGATTTCCCAAAACAAAGTGTTATCACAAAAGATAACGTAGTCACACAGATCAACGCTTTGCTTTATTTCCAGATAATGGACCCAATGAAGGCTGTTTACGAAATAGAAAATCTTCCTGACGCTATTGAGAAACTGACTCAAACCACCTTGCGTAATGTTGTGGGAGGAATGGAGTTGGATCAGAGTTTAACTTCACGCGACATCATCAACTCTAAGTTACGCAGTGTGTTGGATGAGGCCACCAACAAGTGGGGTGTTAAGGTTACACGTGTTGAATTACAAGACATCACTCCTCCGGATTCTGTTCGTGATGCCATGGAACAGCAGATGCAGGCAGAGCGCAAACGCCGTGCACAAATTCTTTTGGCTGAAGGAGAAAAGCAGAGTGCCATCCTTCAGAGTGAAGGAGAAAAAGCAGCATTGATCAACCAAGCCGAGGCGGCCAAGCAGTCACAGATTCTCCGTGCTGAAGGAGAAGCACAAGCAAAGATTCTTCAAGCCGATGCCGAAAGTACTGCCATTTCTAAGGTGGCACAGGCTGTTGCTCAATCAAAAACCGACCCCGCAACTTACCTTCTGGCAACAAAATACATTGCCACTCTGAAGGAAATGGTCAGTGGTAAAGACGGAAAGACAGTATATATTCCTTATGAAGCTTCCAATCTACTGGGTAGCATTGGTGGTATTAAGGACATGTTCAAGCAATGATACTCGATTCTTAGAAAAGAATCTCTGGAAAGTCACTGTTTTTCGAGACTTTCATTAACGATTCTGCTCTTTGGTAGAGTTGACACCCACTTTCCCTGAGGGAAAGGACGTGGGAGAGGCATTTTCTGTCTTCTTTGATGTAAATTCTGTCTTTTTCAAGATTGGCTACCAAGTGACCTTGAAGGCCGTATTATTAAGTGCATTCACAGAACGGCCCATGTCGATACGAGTTATCCTTCTGGGTAGATTCATCCTATCCAAACAGCCACAACCGTCAAAGACATAGTTTTAACGGATAACTTCATGTTATCTGCGCTGTTTAATAACGTATATTTTGTTGGAGTTGGTGTTAAGGTATATCTTTCCTTTATATACAGAAACGTCTTCGGGTTCTTCGGGCACTTCGTCGGTAAGGTCAAACCGCTGAAAGATACTTCTCTTATCTGTGTCGTATATACGTAATTGAGATGGGGAGTCGGGATGTTTTTCCCCAAACCCGAAGGCATAATAAATTTTACCGTCCTGCATAGTGCCTCCCTGTGTGGCATAGGCATCAAACTCCATGATGGCTTCATCTAAGACGTCGTCGGCAGTCAAGACAACCTCTTTGCCCTCAGATAGTTTGGGAAGTCTGTATTTTACTGCTACATATTTGTTTGTTTCAAACGGGCCTGTCACAGAGGCAATAGTGCGTCTGATAGCAGAAAAAGCCCAAAGATGTTTGCGTTCCTTGTCAACAACCCAGTTGGGACACCCCCAAATGGGTTTGAGACCCTTTTCCGCAAAACGGCTCTGATCCATTCGGATTCTCTGTACTAATTCTGCCGAGTATCTACCTTGCCGCTCAGTGAAGCTCTCGACATAGCACACAAACTCATCTTTGTCGCCAGGCTTGCCTAATGAAATATACATGACAGGGAAAGATGCCCCCTTAACCTTCTCCACACCGAAGTTTCCAGTGTTACTATGATTGCCTTTACGTTTACTGGCAAGATCAAAGAAACTGAGCATCCTCTTTGTCCTGAGGTCATAAACATGACAGCTACCACCATCGTGCAGAACAAAGATTTTGTTTTTGACAATATCCATGCCTTGCTGAGGAAGTTTATGGAGTTTTACCTGTGTCATGTATTGCCTGATCTCATAATCTTTCTTCGCGTTCATAAGGATAGTACAACCTATCCAAACAGAAATAATAATGAAAAGTTTTTTCATAAAAATTGGGGTTATTCTTACAAATTTACTGCTTTTTATAACTATGAGACATAGTTTATGCAGGAAATAATGTAATTTTGCAGGTATATAATTTCCATATAATGAAAGTATTTCTTTTTTTAGCTGACGGATTTGAGGTTATTGAGGCAATGACTCCTGTAGATGTCCTTCGCAGGGGAGGTGTGGATATAACAACCGTGTCGTTGACAAACTCTTTGACCGTAACGAGTTCTAACGGAGTAGTAATAAAAGCAGATGCCACCTTAGGTTCTGTAGACATTCTTGGTGGCGATGCCTTGATATTGCCTGGAGGTTATCCTGGTTATGAGAACCTCAAAAAAAACGATGCTGTAGGAAGAGCTGCGCGGCTTTATTATGAGACAGGACGATTAGTGGCTTCTATTTGTGGCGCACCTATTGTATTACAACACTATGGCATCGGCAACGGCCACAAAGTAACAGGTCATAGTTGCATCAAAGATTCCATGAGGGATTTCATATATACAGGAAAACCTGTAGAGAAAGATGGCGTACTCCTTACGGCAATTGGTGCCGGACATGCCCTTGAATTCAGTATGGCGATATTGGAATCTCTCTGCGGACCAGAGGCCGTAATAAAAGTTAAGCCTGGAATGGAATTATAAAACCATGTTATCCCGAAGAAAAGACACGGTTTTAACACTTATTTAAGAAGTAAAAGACTTTAGTTTATAAAAAAGAGGTATTTTTGTACGCTTTTTTGAAAATAAGACATGAATAAATTAAGTTATTCCTTCGGAATGGTTATTGGAAACCAGTTACTGGAACTTGGCGCTGAAGTCATTAACGTTGATGACTTTAGTCAGGCCATAAAAGATATGTTTACAGGAAAGAATCCTGAAATTGACCCATCAGAGGCACAAATGCTGGTATCCCAATATATACAACAGCAAGAGCAGGCAAAACGTGCAGAGCAGGAAGAAAATGGGAAAAAAGCTAAATCAGAAGGAGAAGCTTTTCTGAAAAACAACAGCAAGCGTGCAGGTGTCAAGACCACAAACACCGGCTTGCAGTATGAAGTTTTGCTGGAAGGCACTGGTAAATCGCCAAAAGCTACAGACAACGTAAAATGTCATTATGAAGGCACATTTATCAATGGTGATATCTTTGACAGCAGCATACGTCGTGGCGAACCAGCTGTGTTTCCCCTTAATGGTGTTATAAGAGGATGGACTGAAGGCCTTCAGCTGATGAAAGAAGGCGCAAAATACCGTTTCTTTATCCCATATGATCTTGCTTATGGTGCTAATGGTGCAGGTGCTTCCATTCCGCCTTATTCCACATTGATATTTGATGTAGAGTTGATAGAAGTCTTATAGCTTTAATTTGGTTAAATATTATAATTAAGATAAAATGAAAAAATTGTTTTTAGTTGCCGTTGCTACCATAATGGTTTTCGGCTCATGTAAGAAAAGTGCTGCTCCTTCAGCTTCTTTGAAGACAGACATTGACACAATTAGTTATGAATTAGGTATGGTTAACTCCAGCGGTCTAAAGGGCTATCTCTCTGATCGTCTTGGCGTAGATACCACTTATATGGATGAATTCTATAAAGGCCTCATGGAGGCTGCCAATTCTGGTGAAAATAAAAAGAAAGCCGCTTATTTTGCTGGTATCCAGATTGGTCAGCAACTCAGCACTCAGATGTGCAAGGGTTTGAATTACCAACTGTTTGGTGAAGACAGCACCAAATCAATCAGCATGCGTAACCTCCTGAGTGGCTTCATTGCTGCTACCGAAGGCAAAGCACTATTTAATCTGGATTCTGTTCGCAATGGTATTCAGCAGAAAGTTTCCCGTTTCCGCGAGAAGAGTTTGGCTGTAACCTACGCTGCCAACAAAGAAGCCGGCGAAAAATTCTTGGCTGCCAACAAGACCAAAGAAGGCGTTAAGGAATTACCTGGTGGTGTACAATATAAAGTCATCAAGGAAGGAAACGGACCTCTTCCAGCTGATACCGCACGCGTTATGGTAAGCTACGAAGGTCGTACTATCGATGGTAAAGTTTTTGATAGTTCTGACAAGAACAACGACAATAAGCCTATCCAAATAACTGTTAAAGACATGATTCCCGGGTGGATTGATGCGTTGACACATATGCCCGTTGGCTCTGAATGGGAAATTTATGTTCCACAGGAAAAAGCCTATGGCGCTCGCGAAGCAGGCGAAGACATCAAACCTTACTCTGCTCTGATTTTCAAATTAAAGTTGGTAAGCATTTCTCCTGAAAAATAACTATGAAAATAAATATCATTTTGGCTATTGTCCTGTCAATAGCTGTAGGCGCTAATTCTATGGCGGCTACAAAAAAGAAAAAGGCGAATAAGAAAATAGCTGAAGTTACAGTGGTTAAACCTGACACTATTTCTGTTGATAAATTCAGTTATGCTATGGGTATAGCCCAGACAAAGGGCTTAAAAACGTTTCTTCAGATGAACGTTGGTATTGACACAATCAAATATATGCCCGACTTTGTTCGTGGCATGAAAGATATGGCATCCAAATTAAACGATCCTCAAATGAAGGCTTATGCCATGGGATTACAAATAGCTCAACAAGTCTTTGGTGATTTCCCTCAACGCATCAATCAACAAATTACTGGCAAGCTTGACACCACCTTCATCAATATCCCTGAATATCAGAAAGGTTTCATGGATGTTTTAAATAACGAGGCCTTACCTTATTCCATTGATTCTGCCGCAAATATCTGTACAAAGCAGATGGAATTCTATGCTAACGAGAGGCTAGAGCGTGATTATGGTCAGAACAGGAAAGACGGTGAAGATTTCCTTGCACAAAATGCAAAATTAAAAGATATTGTAACTACACCAAGCGGTTTGCAATATAAAATAATCAAGCAAGGTACAGGTCCCATTCCTCAGAAAGATTCCCAAGTTAAGGTAAACTACAAGGGAACTTTGATAGACGGCACTATCTTTGACACAACAGAGGGCAAATCTCCTTTCCAGACCAACGTTGCACACGTCATCAAAGGCTGGACAGAGGCTTTGACTATGATGCCCGTTGGTTCAAAATGGGAAATCTATGTTCCTCAAGAATTAGCTTACGGCAATCGTGAAACAGGAAAAATTAAGCCTTTCTCCTGCCTTATTTTCGAAATAGAATTGCTTGAAATCGTAGAATTGCCCAAAAAGTAAAACGATAATCTAAGTTATAAATAAGCTTCATAGATACTCCTATGGAGCTTATTTTATATGTGCTTCTAAACACCTTAGAAGCCTTTCAGTGGTTTTTCTCCATGTTTCATACAGGAACTCTTTATTCATGTGTCTTTGGGGGACAAAACGAAGAATAGTTCATTTTTCAAAGTCAATATTAAAAATATATTTGTAATTTTGTTCCAATTAATATAATTTATTCAGAATATGGCCGCAAAAATTGACAAATTGGATTTGAAGATTTTGGATATCATATCTAAAGACGCTCGAATTCCTTTATCAGAAGTAGCAGAGAAATGCAAGGTATCCCGTGCTGTTGTACACCAAAGGGTAAGTAAGCTCTCTGAAAAGAACGCCATTCTTGGCTCTGGCTATCACGTTAATCCTTTGATGATTGGTTACTCTACTTGCACCTATGTGGGAATCAATCTGGAAAAAGGCTCTATGTATAATGAAGTCGTAGAATGTCTTCGCAAGATTCCTGAGGTAGTAGAATGTCATTTTACCACTGGTAACTATACGATGCTTATAAAAATGTTTGCGTTTGACAATGCCCACCTTATGGATTTGCTGAATAACGAAATACAGCAGATTAATGGCGTAACCTCTACGGAGACTCTTATTTCTCTGGACGAAAGTATTAATCGACAACTTCCGATAGTTTATAAAGAAGAATGTCAATAAATTTTGACGGACTTATTATTGGTGCACTGGCTTTCCTAACGATAGGGCTATTCCATCCCATTATTATTAAGACAGAATACCATTTCGGAACTAAGCCGTGGTGGTTGTTTCTTTGTTTGGGCATTCTTGGAGTGGCCACAACTCTTTATATAGACAATTATATAATTAGGGCCATTATGGGTGTCCTCTCCTTTTGTTTGTTCTGGTCTGTACTGGAACTTTTTGAACAAAAGAAACGTGTAGAGAAGGGCTGGTTTCCCCATAATCCCAAACGCAAGTATTAAATACAATTATCTAATGCCTATACTCTGTTCAAAAAATATATGGACAATAAAAACTGGCAAGAGCAATATAATGATTTGGCGAGATTATCCCTACAATCTCCAGTCCCTCCTGTAATAGGAGTTATCGATAATTGCAAAGAAAGCTTTTCTCTTATACGCCATTCAGGCGGCATTCCATTATCTATAACCGAACTTCCATTACCTTCGGAGACAAAAGTATTTTTGAATCAGATTCATGGTTTGTTGTTGGCAGAGCAAATAGAAGAAAGCCTTCTTCTTGTGCGATGCGCAATGGACATGCAAATACCTATCCTAGCTGTAGGAGAAGGAAAGAGAGTTTTACAAACCATATATAGTGTTCTTCCAGGAAGCCACGACAACCAAAATTCCATACCATTTAAATCATTCAGGGGAGTTGATGCTCATTCTGCGTCAGCATTCTCCTGGCTATGTGACGAAGCTAAATTATACAAGGAGGCTCGCCGGATACATCAGCATGTTGTGTCACTTGATACACACTGCGACACACCTATTTTCTTTGAACAAGGTATACACTTTGACCAACGCGACCCACATATCTTGGTCGATTCCCACAAAATGCGTGAAGGAGGCCTGGATGCTTGTATCATGGTAGCATACCTTGAGCAACAGGCTCGTGACGAGGCTGGGCTTACAGCTGCGACAAAGAAATGCGAAAAACTATTAAATGACATCGATAAGTATATAGGCTCCTGTCCAGATGTTGCAATAGCTTATACTCCTGATGACTTATACCGCTTGAAACTGGAACACAAAATTGCTGTCATGAAGGGCATAGAGAATGGTTATGCCATAGGACAAGATATTCGCAATGTGGAACATTTTCGTAAAAAAGGAGTAGTCTATATGACTTTATGTCATAATGGCGACAATGATATTTGCGACTCTGCCTCTCATACCAATAATGAACATAGCGGTTTGAGCAAAATGGGTTATAATGTCATTTCTGAAATGAATCGCGTTGGCATGATGATTGACCTCAGTCATGCCGGAGAAAAGAGTTTCTATGATGCCTTAGAGGCGAGTAAAACCCCTATCGTATGTTCCCATTCTTCTATGCGGGCATTATGCGACCACCCCCGAAACCTCACCGATGACCAGCTTCGGGCCTTAAGCAATGCCGACGGCGTAGTTCAAGTCACAATGTATCCAGGATTCTTGCGGCTTGACAGTCAAGCTACAATAGAAGACGCCGTTAATCATTTGAAACATGCTGTTGATATAGCAGGTATAGATCATGTGGGTGTAGGTACTGATTTTGATGGTGATGGTGGCATTCCCGGCTTGGCAGACGCCTCAGAGATAATCAATTTTACAAAGCATTTGTTGCGAAAACACTTTTCTGAAACGGATTTGCGTCAGATTTGGGGAGAAAACTTTCTCCGTGTGATGCGACAAACCCAAGAAATGGGATGTATAAAATTTTAAATGACTATGCTTCAAAGAATCATCCTACTTTGTATTATCCTGGTTTTTATGGCATGTCAAAGCAACAAGCCCACTCAACCAACTTCAGAGAGAATTCTTGATACCATACCTGAATTTCTCGCAGATAGCGCATATTTGATTCTGAAAAACCAATGTGAGTTCGGGCCTCGGACTTTAGGCTCTGACGCTCATGAAAAATGCGGACAATATATTGTCAGGGAATTTGAGCGTTTTGGCTGTAAAACCTCTCTGCAGAAAGCTACATTTACTCGCTATGACGGCAAAAAGTTTGAAGGTTACAACATCATCGCCCAAACAGATTCCAAGGCTCAAAAACGCATTATGATTTGCACTCACTGGGACAGCCGTCCATGGTGTGACGCAGATTTTGATTCTACAAAATGGCATCAGCCTGTTCTTGCAGCCAATGACGGTGCTAGCGGTGTTGGCGTAATGATAGAACTGGCGCGCATTTTGCAAGAAAAGCCCCTTTCTTACGGTGTCGATTTTGTATGCTTCGATGCTGAAGACATGGGTACTCCCATGTGGGAAAATAGCACTACTGATAACGCTGATACTTGGTGTCTGGGATCACAGTACTGGGCAAATCATCCTCACAACAATTCCATATCTTTTGCCATATTATTGGATATGGTTGGTGGAAAAGGTGCAACATTTTATCAAGAAGGTTATTCCCTGAGATATGCCCCCCATATTGTAAACAAGGTTTGGAACATAGCAGCTCAAACTGGTTATCGCGATTTCTTCCCAACAGAAAAAGGCGGTTTTATCACTGACGACCATGTTCCAATGAACATCACTGCAAAAATCCCAACAATTGATATTATTCCCTATTATCCAATGTTGTCAAACGCCTTTGGCCCAGTGTGGCACACCTCACAAGACAACATGGAAAACATTTCTCCTTTGACCTTAAAGGCCGTAGGGCAAACTTTAATACAATTCCTATATACAGAGCAGACCCATGACAATTAATGAAATTCAAGATGAGATTATAACTGAGTTCAGCGAACTTGACGATTGGATGGACCGTTATCAGATGCTCATAGACCTGGGTAATGACCAGCCACCTCTTCCTGCCAAAGAAAAAATTGAATCCAATTTAATAGAAGGTTGCCAAAGCCGTCTGTGGCTTGTATGTGAGTCCCATAACAACCTTTTATATTTTCGTGCCGAAAGTGATGCTCTTATTGTCAAGGGCATTGTCATGCTACTTATCAGAGTGTTAAACGGACATACTCCAGACGATATTCTCAACACAGAGCTATATTTTATTGATAAGATAGGTTTGCGCGAGCACCTCTCGCCTACTCGCAGCAATGGTTTACTGTCTATGCTCAAACAAATGCGTATGTATGCCTTGGCATTTAAGGCAAAAGGATAACAATTACCAACTTTCCCTTCTTAAGGGGTAATTGCTACGTAGCTTTTCAAAATTTTCAGGATGCATTTTTAACCTGTCGTTATCAATACAAGGGTTATATAATTGTAATTTCTGTTCCTCCTTATTTCCTTCCAGAACCATATTATTAGGTAATAATGGTGGCATGATATTAAACTCGGGCTTTATTCCAAAGAAATCACACGTTGCCTTCAATGCCATTTTTGTGGCATTGCATTTACCGTCAGCAGAATAACCAGCAATATGAGGTGTTGCGATAAATGCATCGTTCATCACATCTATAGCTATATGAGGTTCATTTTCCCATGTGTCAAGGATATAGGCAGATATTCTTCCATTTATATAAGCCTTATGCAATTCCCGTTCGTCAACCACCCCTCCTCTGGCAGCATTAATTATTATTGGTTTTCTCTCAAGGCTGTTGAAGAATCCATTATCCGCCAAATGCCATGTCTTATATCTGCCAGTAAAAGTTAATGGTGTGTGAAAGGTAATCACATCACATCTTTCTGCTATTTCTTTCATATTGCAGAAGTCCACCTCGTCCTCCCTTTCCTGTCTTGGAGGGTCGTTGAACAAAAGCTTGTATCCCAAAGACCTTACTTTCATCGCAACCTGATTACCTACATGCCCTAACCCTACAATACCAATAACTGGTGAAGCAGGAAGCAATTTCTGTCGCTTCAACAAAATAAGACATGATTCTATATACTGTCCCACCGAAGAGGCATTACAACCAGGACAATTTGTCCATGTGATTCCCGTCTTAGAAAGATAATCAATATCCAAGTGATCATATCCAATTGTAGCCGTAACAATAAACCTCACTGCACTACCATTCAAAAGCGACTGGTCACAACGTGTCCTTGTGCGGATAATCAAGGCATCTGCGTCTTTAACATCCGAAGCCGTTATTCTATCCCCAGGAAGATATACAACATTAGAGAACATTTTCTCTGCTGCATCTCTGATAAAAGGAATTTTGTCATCAATGATAACTTTCATAATACAAAGATAAAATGTTTCTGAAATATTTTTGTTACTTCCACAGGAAACCTTATCTTTGTACAAAAAGAAAAATAGAATGAAATTTACAGAACTTTGCCAGCCTATCTTTGAGGCAGCAATAAATGACTATCATAAAACAGATTGTGTTGATACCCCTATTCATAATCCTTATGCCAGTGGCATACAACATGATTTATACCTAAAAGCTTGGATAGATACTGTTCAGTGGCATTTTGAGGATATTATCCGCGATCCGGACATTGACCCTTCTGCCGCCTTGATATTAAAAAGACGCATAGACAAAAGCAATCAGGATCGTACCGATTTAGTGGAGCGTATTGATAGCTATTTCCTCACACTTTACAAAAATGTCAAACCTAATGCCGATGCAACAATTAACACAGAAAGTCCGGCGTGGGCAATTGACCGTCTGTCTATCCTGGCTCTGAAAATCTACCACATGAAAGAACAGTCAGAACGTGTCAATGCCTCTTCAGATCATATTGAACGGTGCCAAACAAAACTGAAGGTTCTCCTTGAACAACAGAAGGACTTATCTACAGCTATAGATACCTTGTTGGAAGATATAGAGACTGGTCATAAATACATGAAAGTGTACAAGCAGATGAAGATGTATAATGACACCGATACAAATCCTATACTCTACAACAAGAAAAACAGTTGACCCTATAATTTCTATTCCTTGTTAAGTTTTCTCGCCACATAATTTTTTTGCCCTGGCGTTAATCATCCATTTCTTGAGAAAACTTTTTAAATAAAGGATAATCGTGAAGGACATCGGTTATAGCCAATCGAGTATATTTACGACGTTCCAAAGCCTTGCGTAACTCAGGCGCATGACGAAGAAGTTCCATTGACTTGTTGGCAGCACGTTGTTGACTCTCTTTCTTGGAGAATCCTTTTCCCTTACCTATTACTTTATCTTCTACCAAAGCCAAAGTAAAGAAACTGGGATCTGAAGGATTATCAGCATTCGGTATTTCCTTCGTCTCAAAATTCATTTCCAATTTGTTTTTTTGACAGAATTCCAATAGAACACTCTTGAAATTCTGTTCTTTCTTTGCAGCGATATCGGGACGAATAAAACCTTTGTCCATTAATCGTTTTATAAACCACATTGAACGCCCATAGCCTTGATCAAGATATATTGCTCCTACAAGCGCTTCAAAAGCATTACCTCCTATATAAGAATGGTGAGATTCTGAATATCGGGTATATTGTACCAACTTATCCAAACCCAGTTTTGAGGACAGAATATTCAAAGAACTGCGTTGTACAATTTTGCTACGAGTTGTTGTGAGAAATCCTTCGTATGCATGCGTGTATTTTTTATACAAGATATCGCTTACAACCGCTTCTATAATCGCATCACCCAAATATTCCAACCTTTCATTATTTATTACCTTACCATTCTTGTCACGTTCCCCTTGACTCTTATGAGTTAATGCCAGCTTATAGTATTCAATATGATGTGGGTAAAAACCTAATATGTTTTTTAAAGACAAATAAAGTTCTTCTTTACGGTGAAAGAAGAACTTTATTATATACCAGAAGGATTTCATTAAAAATCTTATTCTTTGTATTTTTTCATGATGATACAAGCATTATGACCACCAAAGCCAAATGTATTGCTCAAAGCAGCGCGTACAGTACGTTTCTGTGCTTTATTGAATGTAAAATTCAAATTATAATCTATTTCAGGATCATTGTCTCCTTCCTCATGATTAATTGTTGGAGGAACTATATCCTCTTTCACAGACAACAAACTAATCATTGCCTCGATAGCACCTGCTGCTCCCAACATATGTCCAGTCATTGATTTCGTAGAACTGATGTTGAGTTTGTATGCGTGATCACCAAAAACCTGTTGTATTGCTTTTGCCTCAGAGATGTCGCCTACATGGGTTGATGTTCCATGAACATTAATATAATCTATCTCATCTGGATTCATGCCTGCGTCAGCCAATGCTGATTCCATAACAAGGGCAGCACCTAATCCCTCGGGATGAGAAGCTGTGATATGATATGCGTCAGCAGACATTCCTGCGCCTGCAACCTCACCATATATCTTAGCACCACGTGCTTTAGCATGCTCTAATTCTTCAAAAATCAGCGTGGCAGAACCTTCGCCCATAATGAAGCCGTCACGACTCGCACTAAATGGACGAGAAGCATGCTCCGGATCATCATTGCGGGTAGACAGGGCATGTAAAGCATTAAACCCGCCTACTCCTGTTGGCCAGATTGCTGCCTCCGAACCACCTGCCACAATAGCATCAGCCTTACCCAAACGGATAAGATCCATAGCTACAGCAAGCGCATGAGTTGAAGAAGCACAAGCTGATGTTGTAGTGAAATTGGGTCCATGGAAGCCAAACTGAATAGAGATATAACCTGCTGCTATGTCGGCAATCATCTTTGGAATGAAAAACGGACTATACTTTGGTCCGTCGGTCTCATGCAACGCATAGTTTGACACCTCTGTTTCAAAAGTATTGATACCACCTATTCCAACACCAAAAACAACTCCAATACGATTCTTATCAACAACCTCAAGGTTCATTCCGGAATCTTTCACCGCCTCCATAGCTGATACCATGGCATACTGGGTGTAGATATCCATTTTATTGGCACTCTTGCGGTCAATAAATTCACTTGCGTTGAAGTTCTTTACCTCACAGGCAAATTTGGTTTTGAAAAGGGCAGTATCAAATTTTGTAATAGGTCCGGCGCCACTTACACCCTTCTTGATATTCTCCCATGTTTCAGGAGCAGTATTGCCAAGAGGGGAAACAGCACCTATACCTGTTACAACTACTCTCTTTAATTCCATTAATAGTTATTAAGGATGAGTTTTAAAGTAATGACTGGATTAAGCAACGTTTTCAGCTATATAAGCAATAGCATCACCTACAGTAGAGATTTTCTCTGCCTGATCGTCTGGAATAGAGATTTCGAATGCTTTTTCAAATTCCATTATCAACTCTACTGTATCCAAAGAATCAGCACCAAGATCATTGGCGAAACTTGCCTCGTTCTTTACTTCACTTTCATCAACACCAAGTTTGTCAACGATGATTTCTTTTACTTTTGCTTCAATTTCTGCAGTTGTCATAATTGTTTATTTGTTAAAAGATTTATATTCTAATATTCAATTTTCAATGTGCAAAGTTATTAATAATCTTTTATATATCAAAAATTTGCTCGAAAAAAAACATCCTTTCCCCATCTGAAAGGCTTGTATATCGTGTTTTTGAAATACAAAACAACTTTGATTTTCTTCTTAATTATAACAATTATTATCTTCTTCACACTAAAGTATCACACGTCAAATTTCTTCAATATCCCCTATAATACGAGTAAAGACAAAGGTTTGCCCATCCAGAGATGCAGGTGTTTAACATCATGACAAAACTGCTTTTATCCTGATTATTTTTGCTTTGTTTATTCATTACAATAATTAAGCCTTTGTATTTATCCTATACACCTATACGCATTAAAATATCCTTCTATCATTTTCCCAAATCATCTTAAATCACTAACTTTGCATGTGAAATAATTCGTGGAGAGATTTGAGCTGCTTGCAACCACGGGAAAAAATGCTAAAAACATAGAGAGGTAATCTTCATTATCTGTTTCTTGCACCACCTTTTCCCACATCTTTCCCTATTAACTGGTTATTGATTATTTTTTGAAAGATGAGTTATTTATTTACATCCGAATCCGTTTCTGAAGGGCACCCCGATAAGATTGCAGATCAGATATCAGATGCCGTCTTAGACAAATTACTGGCTTTTGACCCACAGTCAAAAGTCGCATGTGAAACCCTTGTCACTACCGGACAGGTTGTTTTGGCAGGAGAAATCAAGACACAGGCATACGTTGACCTCCAACGCATAGCACGTGAAGTTATCACTCGTATTGGCTACACAAAAACAGAATACATGTTTGAGGGTCATTCTTGTGGTGTCTTGTCTGCCATTCATGAACAAAGCTGTGACATCAACCGTGGTGTTGAGCGTGAGCAACAGGAAGAACAGGGGGCTGGCGACCAGGGGATGATGTTTGGTTATGCCACAAATGAAACAGACAACTACATGCCACTTAGTCTCGACCTGGCACATAGATTACTTAAAACATTGGCAGACATACGCCATGAGGGCAAAGTCATGACTTATCTGCGTCCAGACGCAAAAAGCCAAGTGACCATAGAATATGCTGACAATAACAAACCTATACGCATTGACACAATTGTTCTCAGTACTCAACACGATGAGTTTGACTCCGATGAGCGAATGCAAGAACAGATACGTCACGATATTATCACGATTCTTATACCTCGGGTTAAGGAAACCATTCACAATAAGCACATCCTGGAATTGTTTGATGACAACATTACTTACCACATCAATCCTACAGGTAAGTTTGTCATAGGCGGTCCTCATGGCGACACTGGACTTACCGGGCGAAAAATCATTGTTGACACTTATGGTGGCAAAGGAGCCCATGGTGGAGGAGCTTTTAGCGGAAAGGACCCTTCAAAAGTAGACAGAAGTGCCGCTTATGCCGCACGCCACATCGCCAAAAACATGGTTGCCGCAGGAGTTGCCGATGAGATGTTGGTGCAAATTAGTTACGCCATAGGTGTAGCTGAACCAGTCAGCATATATGTCAATACTTATGGCAGCAGTCACGTTGACATGACAGACGGAGAAATAGCTGACAAGATCTATACACTCTTTGACCTGCGTCCTTATGCCATTGAGAAGGCTTTAAAATTACGTTATCCCATTTATGAGGAAACTGCGGCATACGGTCACATGGGACGTGAGCCACAAGTAATAACAAAAACCTTTGATTCTCTTTATAATGACAAAACCAAAACCCTGGAAGTAGAATTGTTTACCTGGGAAAAACTCGACAGAGTAAACAACATTAAAACTGTTTTCAAAGTATAGCTGTATGAAAAGAAAAAATGTCTGTATTTTTTGTTCTTCAGGAAAATATATCCCACAAATCTACAACAACGACGCACATCGTATCGGTGAACTCTGTGCCCAAAAGGGTATCAACTTAATTAATGGTGCCGGGTCTTGTGGTTTGATGGGTATTAGTTCTGATGCCTGCCTTGCCAACAATGGCACCGTAACAGGAGTTATTCCCCAATTCATGTATGACCTGAACTGGGCACATAAGGGACTCACACAACTCTATATAACTGAAGACATGGCAAGCCGTAAGCAGAAAATGCGCGACTTGTCTGACGGAATAATTACACTCGCTGGGGGATGCGGTACCATGGAAGAACTGTGGGAAACCGTCACAGCACGCCATTTACACTTCTACGACCATCCTATCATTATACTTAATACAGCCGGATTCTATAACCCCATCAAAGAATGGTTTAATGCCTGTGTAAAAGAGCAGTTCGTCCGGGAAGCAAATTCCGACATCATCTCCTTTGCAGATACACCAGAAGAGGCCATCCGTCTTTTTGAAGAACTGCCAGAAAGAGTAGATTGTGATCTTCAGGATGAAAGACATTAAAACTCTCTCTTCATGACTTCAGGTCTGGTTACAGATTCCATATCAGGTGTTCTTCAGGAAGTCAACGAAGCAGTTATCTTTCATCGTCCTTCCTCTCCTTATCAGGCATTAAAATTACTTCCTGCCAACGCCACTCCTGCGCAACAGGATTCCGTCGTACAACTCTACTGCCAACCTGTTAAAGTGTGTCATTCCTGCAGGCCTGACACCTTGAGTTTACCAGGTTTGGAAGGCACACATTTTGGGCTGGAAAATGTTCCCAAATACACTGATGGTTTTTTTTCTGACAACGAATATCTGCACACTGAATTAAAAGTCACTTTCTCAGGTATAGCAGGAAACCCTATCCCCTATCGCCTACGTGATGATATCTTTATTACATCAACACTTTTAATCAGTTTTTTTGTTGTCATGTTTATCATTGCAAGGTCACTACATGTTTTGTTCGTTCAGTTTAAAAACTTTTTTTATTTCCATAAACGCAATGAAATGATTATGCTTAATCGTGACAGCGAGATAAAGACACAGACCTATGTGATTTTACTTTCCAGTTTCTTGATGGCCATTATGTTCTTGCATTATTCAAGTTCGGCCTTGCCCGATGTGTTCAACCACACATCACCCTACAAGCTTCTGGTTTTGAACTCATGTGTTTGTCTTATGTACTTTTTTGTCAAAGTCATCATGTATCAGACAACAAACTGGACATTTTTCTCACATCAGAGCATCCAACAATGGAACAATATGTACAATTTACTGGCATTGCTCAAGGTTGTTGGCTATTTTATGCTGACATTGGTTATTGTATTTTTTGATCTGCAAAACTCAGTTTCCATTTGGATGTTTTTTATTATCTATTCGGCCTTTATCCTATTACTCGCATACAAGGTCAGACAAATCTTTTTCTGTTATAATTTTGCTCTAATGCATTTATTTTTGTACCTTTGCACGCTCGAAATAATACCGCTCCTGTTTTTAGGATGGATTTTAATTGAAGCAAACTTGTTTACTTTGGTGTTTGTTTAATAACAGTTGTATTTATTTAATGTTTTATGGTTAAAAAAATCCTCATATCACAACCAGCTCCTAAGACGACAAAGTCTCCTTATTTTGATTTGGAGGAAAAATACAATATTAAATTAGACTTTCAACAGTTAATACATACTGAACGGTATTCAGAAAAGGAATTCCGCGCACAGAGAGTCAATATCCTTGATTATTCTGCAGTTATTTTCAGCTCGCAACATTCCATTGACTGTTTCTTTGATATTTGCAAGGACATGCGTATCCGCATGCCGGATGAGATGAAATATTTCTTTATTTCTGAAAAAATTGCATTGTATATCCAAAAGTACGTTCAATATCGCAAACGCAAGATTTTCTTTGCGAAATCAGGCAAATGGGATGAACTGCTGGATTTACTCTGTAAACACAAGAAAGAGCATTTCCTTTTCCCTCAAAACGAAGTTCACCACCACAACATGAACGAGGATATGGAAAAGCGGGGATTAAACCACAAGACATGCAACATGTTTCGCACCGTCAGCAGTATCTGGGATAAAACCAAACCTTTTAAATATGACATGGTTGTCTTTTTCACCCCAAGTGGTGTAAAATCCATCACAGACAATTTCCCCGATTTCAAGCAAGGTAAGACTTTATTTGCCTGCTGGGGAGATGCTGCCGCCAAAGAGATAGAGGAACGAAACTACAGACTTGATCTCAAGGCGCCGACAGCAGAAACGACATCCATGCCTGCTGCCTTGGATGTCTTCCTCGAGGACAAAGCGCAAAAAAGAGAAGACTAACAACACGTCATTGCGATTTCTATAATAATCAATGCGACTGGCGGTTAAATCTTTCTCCGTCGGTCGCATTGCAATAAATAAGACAACATGGCACGCCAGACTTTTTCCAAAAAAGAACATCTTGTATCCCTCTTGGATATCAAGGCTCTTTTTGACCAGAAGAGCGGCGTGATAAATGCTTATCCTCTACGTCTTATTTTCAAGTATTCCAATACAGAAAACAGTGTTCCTGCACTTGTACTGATAAGTGTTTCCAAACGGCATTTCAAGCATGCTACTGACCGGAACAAGGCTAAACGGCAAATCAGGGAAGCCTACCGGCTACAAAAAGCCTGTCTTTGGGAAGCCCTTGAATCCAAAAAGAAAAAAATACACCTGGCTTTCCTCTGGCAGTCAGACTCTCCTGTGTCTTCCGAAAAGATTGCCTCTTCTATGCAAAAACTGTTAACTGTATTAGTTGATAAACTATGAGACACTTCTTTCGCTTCATCCGTAATATATTAAGCGCCCTTCTCATTCTGCCTATCCGTTTTTACCAACTGTTTATTTCACCTCTGACGCCAGCAAGTTGCAGATTCACACCCACCTGCTCTCAATATGCCTTTGAGGCAATTAAAAAACACGGACCTTTCAAGGGAGGATGGTTAGCGCTAAAACGTATCTTGCGGTGTCATCCTTGGGGAGGAAGTGGTTATGACCCGGTTCCATGAAAAACAACCATTTGTTTGATCTCCATACACACCGGCACGATGCGCCTGCCAATGCTTTCATAAATCTTCCCATGGAAGTACTTTCTGGGAAGTTGGCTTTCACCCCTTTACCTGGGCGCAGCTATTCTGCAGGTATACATCCCCTGTTTGAGGGTGACTGGGAAAAGGCCCTCATACAACTGGTAGGCATCTCTATTCATCCACAAATCAAGGCTATCGGTGAATGTGGTTTGGACAATCGCAGCAAAACCCCTCTTCCCACACAAATAGAATTCCTCCAACGGCAAGCTGAGTTGGCACAAGAACAGAGCAAACCGCTTATCATTCATTGTGTACACTGTTGGAATGAACTCATAGCAACATGCAAGCCTTCAAAAGTGCCCTATATTGTTCATGGATTTAGAGGGAAACCACAATTGGCACAACAACTCCTTCGGGCAGGTTTTTCCCTTAGTTTCGGACCTTTGTTTAATCCTGAAAGCCTTAAACTTTGTCCTCCTCAAAAATATTATTTGGAAACCGACGACAATCCCGGTCTTTCCATACAGCAGGTAGCAAACCTGCATGCTATAGCAAGAGAATCTGAATGATAGGATGATCTACAAGCCATAAACACTATTTACTATAAACATTTAAGGGGTTTATGGCACTTTTGCACCTAAACCCCTTAAACTCTAAAGGTATCCTGAATCATTCAAAATGATGTATTTCCATTATAATACCCTTCCTCGTCTCCACAACTTTCTTATAATCTTCATACGACATAGCCAATCGGATGCCAAGATGGTGTGGTATTGTTGTTGGGACCGCTTCCGGATCTGGGCTCATCTGGCTGTAATCTAAATGAAAGCGTCTGGAAACGCGGCAGTTATAATCAGGCGACAAATAATCTCCTCCCCGATAAACATACTCGCTTCCCGTTGTAGCTCCGGTAGGATTAACCACAACTCCTCCTCTTTCAATATGGTCTTTATATGTCTGGGGACTATAGCGGTCAGAGCACCATTCTGCCACATTACCTGTCATATCATAAATACCCAACTCATTGGGTTCTTTTTGTGCTACTTCATGAATACTTCCATTCGGATTTGCGCCTTTGCTATTTCCTCTGTACCATCCAATCAAATCCACGTTATTACTTCCTGAAAATACATAGAGTTTGCTCTTTTCTCCACCTCGCGCAGCATATTCCCATTCTGCCTCTGTCAACAAACGGTAATTATATCCTGTAAACTTGTTAAGGGCTTTAATAAAATCTTCGCAATCTTGCTTTGAAAGACGATCTACCGGATACCTATTTCTCTCAAATTCTGTTTGGTTGAAATCTTCGTCATATGACATGATAAAATAGTACTCCTCTTCTGTCACCTCTGTCGAACTGACAAGATAGTCCGAAACTTCAACAAAGTGGGGCTGAGTTTCCTCCACATAGTCTTCTCCTTCAGCTTCCATCTGTTCGTACTTTAACATTGACTCCTCAGATTTGTCTCCCATGGTAAATACTCCACCTTTAACATAACACATTGTAAAAGAATAAGGTGTTACGCCTAATTTTTGAATGAAACTCCCTTCTGCCATATCGCCAAGGCTGGAAACATGAACCGGTATTGTTATCGTACGCTTTATATCTCCAAAATGCAAATATAACTTTACTGAAGTTGTGTCGTCAACAATATCTTTGTTCGCTGTAATTGTTGCAAGAGTATACACTTCTATACGTTCATCTCTATTGCTGTTATCCAGGCTGCGCATGGTTTTTGCTTTTCCTATCACAGTCGCCACCGAATTATTGGATATACTCCAGTCTGTCGCAACCCCATTATATTTCTTCATGCCTGTACCGATATATGCTTTTAGTTGCTTCGTCTGCCCAGGCAATAAACTGATATATTTCAAAGGTTCCGCTTCATCCTGAGAAACCACGACAAACTTTGACTTATTAAAGTTCGTACCTTCTTCTTTAGTATCACTTC
>ONKB01000054.1 GCA_900318305.1 uncultured Prevotellaceae bacterium
ATTTTTTCTAGTACGTCCTTATATAACATCTTCTGCTTTTCAGTGGATTCAAACTGAATACGATGGTTAAGGATATTTGATATCGGCAACCATTCTTCCATCATTTTAACAGCAGATGATGTCAGATATACAGAAGAGAATTTTTCCCAGATATATTTTATGGCTAAATCAGACGGATGCAACATGTCTTCTGCATAATACCGATAATCACGCAATTCGTCCAAGACTATCTCGTAAGCAGGAAAATACGACACATTGGAAGGAAACATTTGACACAGTATTTCTGTAGCTAACAGTAAATTGGCTTTAGACAACTGACTCTTGTGGAAACCGTATTTCTTATATCTGTAAGGACTTACCGTAAGCACTATTTTTAATTTGGGATTCTGGTCAATCAGCGCAGACAATACCGGAATGGCCTTTTCAACAATCTGTGCCGAAGAAGCCGACATTTCATTAAAATATGACGCAGGACACTTGTGACAATTTGAAACAACTAAGCCACTGTCTTTTAACGTATAATAATAATTTGTACCAAAAGTAATCAGGAGAACATCTGCAGCCTTTAAGTTCACACAAGCCTCTTCATAGCGCAGACTAATACTGTCAACACAATCTTTTTTGGATTCAGAAGAAAACAATGTAGAATGCATCCAACTGCCCCATATGCCATTATAAGAGAACAAGTATTTGTCAAAATCAAAATCATTATTATCCACAACAGATAACACCTCGAAAATGCTCATCGGATTATACAACACACCGAACGGATTGGCATCGCATTTGAACTTGTTGGAAATAAATATCTTACCGATATTCTCCGCAAAGCACGACCCCAGCATCATAATCACAGAGGATTCTGAAAGGTGAAAATCGGGAGAAGGCATTTGCACTTGAGTTATCAGCTGCATTCGTGTTATTATACTTAAATATTTCGGCAAAAATAATGATTTTCCAACTAATAAATGCTAATTTTGCACACATAAATATAACAATGGAAGATATAAGAAATTCATATCCTCTGCTGAACAAAATAGATGATCCTGAAGATTTGAGAAAACTCCCGGAACAAGATCTGCCTCAAATCTGTCAAGAAATACGTCAGGAAATTATTGACGTATGCTCACACAATCCAGGTCATCTTGCCTCCAGTTTAGGCGCTGTAGAGCTCGCCGTTGCGTTACATTATGTATTCAATACTCCCGAAGACAAAATCGTGTGGGATGTTGGCCATCAGGCATATGCACACAAAATCATTACAGGACGGAGGGAATCTTTCAAGCATAACCGTGAATTGGGTGGTATTCGTCCGTTTCCTTCACCTATTGAAAGTCAATATGATGTCAACACCTGTGGACATGCCTCCAATTCTATCTCTATTGCACTTGGTTTAGCAGTAGCAGCAGCCCTTCAGAATAACCAGCAGAAAGTCGTTGCCGTGATTGGCGACGGAGCGATGAGTGGTGGATTGGCTTTTGAAGCCCTTAACAATGTCTCTGTCTCGCCAAACAACCTTTTGATTATTCTCAATGACAACAACATGAGCATAAGCAATAGTGTTGGTGGCATGAAACAATACCTCAGACATCTACATACAAGCAATTTATATAATACCATCCGCTACAAGGCGGCCAACAAAATGAGGAACTGGGGATTATTGACAGAAAACGGGCGCAGGAAAATCATCAGGTTCAATAACGCCATCAAGTCAATAATCAATAATCAGCAGAATATTTTCGAAGGACTTAACATCAGATATTTCGGTCCGATGGATGGCAACAACATACAGGAACTGGTGCATACCATTCGCGAAATCAAGGACATGGCTGGTCCCAGGATATTGCATATCTACACCACAAAAGGAAAAGGATACAAAATAGCCGAGCAGGAAGCAACAATATGGCATTCTCCTGGCAAGTTCAATCCTGTTTCCGGCAAAAGAATACAAACATCAACAGAAGGACTCCCTCCACGTTTTCAGGATGTATTTGGTGACACCCTTGTAGAAATGGCTCAAACTAACCCAAAAATTGTTGGCGTCACACCAGCCATGCTTACAGGTTGCTCTATGGAAAAGTTGCAACAAGCCTTTCCTGAGAGAACTTTTGACGTAGGCATCGCAGAGGGGCATGCAGTTACATTTTCTGCAGGAATGGCCATAGAGGGACTGATTCCTTTCTGCAATATCTATTCATCTTTCTCCCAAAGGGCCTACGACAACATCATACATGATGTCGCCATCACTAACGAGCATGTCATTCTATGCCTTGACCGCTCAGGTCTTGTCGGCGAAGACGGTCCAACCCATCATGGTGTATTTGATATAGCGGCATTAAGGCCTGTTCCAAATCTGACGATATGCTCTCCCATGGATGGCAAGGAACTGCGAAAGATGATGTTTACTGCTCAGGCAGACAACAGCGGTTCATTTGTAATACGCTACCCTCGCGGAAGATGTAAGGATTTGGATTGGAAATGTGATTTGGAAGCCATCAGCATTGGTAAAGGCAGAAAACTCTGTGATGGCAAAGACCTCGTTGTCTTAAGTATAGGCCCTCTAGGCTATAATGTTCAAGAGGCTATTGCAGATATACAGAAAGAAAGAGAGAATTACACAATAGCCCATTATGACATGCGTTTTGTTAAACCCATTGACACAGAAATTCTTGATGAGATTATGCACAGATTTAATCGGATTGTCACTATCGAGGATGGCTCCAAAGAAGGTGGTTTTGGTAGTGCTGTTGCAGAATATCTCACAGAAAAGCATTATAATGGCATACTGACTATTTTAGGATTACCAGATGAGTTCATCGAACATGGTGCAGTTAATAAATTGTACAAGAAAACTGGTCTGGATGTTGAATCCATCAAAAAAGCACTTTCATGAAAATCATCATTGGTGGTGCCGGGGCAGTCGGCACCCATTTAGCTAAACTTCTATCCAGAGAGCGACATGACATCACTATCATGGACGCATCTCCGGAAAAGTTTGAGAATCTGGTTACAAACTATGATCTTATGGGACGCTCTGTCTCTCCCACCTCTATTGAAGGACTGCGCTCTGCCGGAGTAAACAATGCCGATTTGGTTATTGGCGTTACACCTAACGAGACAGAGAATCTTACTTGCTGCATGCTAGCCAGCAAAATGGGTGCGAAAAAAACCGTTGCACGAGTAGAATCGCTTGAATATCTGCAACCGAAGAACAAAGAGTTTTTCAAGGAGGTAGGTATCCATTCTCTCATCATGCCAGAGATGATAGCTGCAGAAGAAATAGCCTCCAGTGTCCAACGCAGTTGGATAAGACAAATCTGGGAAGTGGAAAATGGCGACCTGTTGATGATGGGCATTAAAGTCCGTGAAAATTGCCAAATACTCAACATACCCCTCAAAGACCTGGGTATGTCCAATGCTCCATACCATATCGTTGCCATCAAAAGACATGGTGAAACACTGATTCCTCACGGCAATGACTACCTTCAAGCATATGATTTAGCATATTTCATGACGACGAAGAAATATATGCCATACATTCGGGAAATTACCGGCAAAATGGATTATCCTGATGTCAAGAATGTAATAATCATGGGAGGCGGACGCACCGCTGTATATGCCACAAGGCTTATGCCCAGCAACATTAACATCAAGATTATTGAAAAGGACAAGGAACGATGCAAACAGCTTAATGAACTCATTGATAAGCCAAACGTCATGATTATTCATGGTGATGGCCGCGATATTTCCTTGTTGTTAGAAGAGAACATACAAAACACACAAGCTTTCGTGGGACTTACATCAAGTTCAGAAGCAAACATTTTAGGATGCCTCACGGCTAAGAGAATGGACGTACGCAAATCCATTGCCATGCTGGGCAACCTCAGCTTCGTTGACATGGCAGAAAGTCTTGATATCGGCACCCTCATCAACAAACAGTCTATTGCAGCCAGTTATATTTATCGTATGATGCTTAAGGCCGACGTAACCAATGTCAAATCGCTAATGGTGGCCAATGCCGATGTGGCAGAGTTTAATGTCAAGCCAAATTCAAAGATTACAAAGAAACTGGTCAAAGACCTCAACTTGCCCCTTGGATGTACCATCGGCGGACTCATCCGCAACCATCAGGGTGTTCTCGTAAACGGAAATACCCAGATTGAAGAGGGCGACCATGTTGTCGCATTCTGTCTTGAGAACGATCTCGGAAAACTCAGTTCTTTCTTTGCTTAATTAAAACACATGATTTCACGAAAGACCATATCAAGATATATTGGCATGCTTATCATCTTGGAAGGCTTGCTGTTATCATTATGTCTTATTGTCGCTTTCTATTATGGTGAAACTCAAATCAGGACGTTTGGCATCACAGCTATTCTCTCGTTGGTATTGGGATGCTCGCTCTATTACAGTTGCTACAATAGTCGCCGCAATCCGAATCGGAGGGAAGCCTATTTTATTGTGGCCATTGTCTGGATTGTTTTTTCACTTATAGGCATGACGCCGTTCCTGCTAAGCGGATTCTGTGATTCTGTCTCGACAGCCTTCTTTGAAGCCATGTCGGGATTCACTACAACAGGAGTGTCTGCAATGAACAATATCGACCAGCTCCCTCACAGCCTGCTTTTCTGGAGAAGTCTCACCCACTGGATTGGCGGTCTGGGAATTGTATTCTTCACCATCACTCTTTTGCCAAACAATCTCCAGGGTGGTTCACAATTGCTCTCAGCTGAAAAGATTGGCCTTTCCACCGAAAAGGTACACCCTAGATCCAGCACAACTGCCAAATGGCTATGGTCTCTATATGCCTTCCTCACCATTGTCTGCACGCTGTGCCTGTGGGGATGTGGCATGACATTATTCGACAGTCTTAATTTTGCCATGTCTACAATGGCAACAGGCGGTTTTGCTCCCCGCGCTAACGGCATCCTATACTATGACTTGCCTTGTGCCGAAGTTGTCTTGTCCATTTTCATGCTTATTGCAGGACTTAATTTCACCCTACTGTATCTCGCTATCTTCAAACACAAGGTAAAGGCTTTATTTAAAAATGAGGAATTGCGTTTCTTTCTGGTATTGGTCATGTCTTTAGGCATATTATGTACCATTTCACTTATCACATATAATCAATATAGTCCGTTACATGCAGTTCGGGTTGCATTTTTCAATGTTATATCCCTTCAGACCACTACCGGTTTCGTATCAGACAATTATGCATTGTGGTTTCCGCCCATGTGGTTGATAATTCTAATGCTAAACATGATGGGAGCATGTGCAGGGAGTACAACCGGAGGATTGAAGGCAGTCAGAATTCTTATCGTCTTCAAGACAGCTTCATGTCAGTTCAAACGTCTTTTGCACCCCAACGCCATGATACCTGTCCGGGTAAACAAGGTTCCTGTTTACGAGTCCACAGAGCATGTTTTACTCACCTATTTCGTTCTCTTCTTCATATTAATCATTAGCGGCACCATAGCTTTTGAAACCATGGGACTGCCCTTGTTGGATTCCACCAATTTGGCTATCTCATGCGTTGCCAATATAGGTCCCATATCAGGTCACACTTTCGGACCGTTAGATGACCTTAACGCCCTTCCCGCAATAGCAAAATGGCTATGCTCTTTTCTCATGTTGGCTGGTCGTTTGGAAATTTTCAGTGTCATGCTGCCTTTGACTGCCGCATTCTGGAAAAACGACTAAGGAAATACCTCTTGAGAATACAATACAGTTTATAACGAAAACATATAAAATCACCCACAATGAGAACAATATTATTAGGCATCTGCCTTGCGGTATTCACATCCGTTTCTATGAGGGCAAACGACTCAATCACCCCTCCCGATTACTCTAGATTTATTCTCACGCCAAAAGCTTCAGAAACACCACATATCAATGGGCCAAAAGTATACGGAGCACGTCCAGGAGCTGATTTCCTATATCGTATTCCTACCACTGGACGACGTCCTATCACTTTCAGCGCCCAAGGACTGCCTAAGGGACTAAAAATTGACCCCAAGTCAGGCATTATCAGGGGAAAAGCCTTACAAAGAGGGTCTTATCAGGTAACCCTCACAGCCAGCAACAAACTGGGTTCTACAAGCAAGAAACTGTGTATTGAAATAGGTGACAAGATTGCCCTGACTCCACCACTGGGATGGAACTCATGGAATTGTTGGGGAATCCAGATTGATCAGGAGAAGATTTTGCGCTCAGCACAAACACTTGTTGAAAAAGGACTGGCAGACTACGGCTGGTCATACATCAATATCGACGATGGCTGGCAAGGACTACGCGGAGGTAAATACAATGCCATACAACCCAACCGCAAATTCACTGACATGAAGGCCCTCGTTGACCAGATTCATGCCCTTGGTCTCAAGGCTGGCATCTATTCAGGCCCATGGCAAAGCACCTATGCCAGCCACATAGGATCATCCTGCGACAACATGAATGGAACCTATTGGTGGGTAGAACAAGGTATCGTTGATGAGAACTGGCGAGTTGACCGTACGAAAGTCGGCAAGGAAGATATCCGCTCTTTCGGCAAATACTCTTTTGCCAAGCAGGATGCCCTCCAATGGGCAGAATGGGGATTCGACTATCTTAAATACGATTGGAACCTCAATGACCGCTGGTGGTTGGAAGATATGCGTCATGCCATCGATGCCACCCATCGCGACATCGTCTATTCCATCTCCAACTCGTCCCGCGTCGCCTTGGGGCCTGTCCTGGCACGAAACGCCGAATGCTGGCGCACCACCGGTGACATCCGCGACACATGGGAAAGCATGTCAACCATAGGATTCAATGGTCAGGACCAATGGGCACCCTACCGTTCGCCCGGCCACTGGCCAGACGCCGACATGCTGGTATTAGGGAAAGTCGGTTGGGGACGCCACTACCATTGGACTCAACTCACACCAGATGAACAATATACCCACATCACCCTTTGGTCCATTCTTGCTTCCCCAATGCTGCTTGGATGCGACATGGATAAGCTCGATGATTTCACTCTAAGCCTTCTGTGCAACAGCGAGGTATTGGATGTCAACCAGGATCCCCTTGGATATCAAGGCACATGTTTCTCACGCGAAAAAGAAACTGCTATTTACGTTAAACCATTGGATGACGGCAGTCTTGCCGTTGCCTTTTTCAACTTAGGCGACAAGCCATGTACCATGTCAGCCATTCCACACAAATTAGGACTAATCGGTCCTCAAACCGTACGCGACTTATGGCGTCAACAAGACCTTAAGACCATCGGAGACAGGGATTCTTGGGAAATAGAAGTAGCTCCACATGGCACTGCCTTCTACAAATTCCATCCTGGTATTACAAATATCAAACTTGAGGGAAATTTCAGGAAGATAAAATAGTCCATTCATCAGATCACCTGCAAAACTCTGTGTTTAGATTTACACAAAAACCATAAAAAACATAAGCCTCACCCCGTCCCTCTCTGAGTCTCTCCTCAAGGGATGGAAACATTAAGTTGCTTTAAGTTAATGATATAATAACTCCCATCTCCTTCAGGAGAGGGGAAGGGGGTGAGGCTTCTTTTTAGGCTTGAAAAGCCGGGGTTTTTGCTTTTGGATGTTTGTATTAACGGAGTGATGTGGCAAGGGCTTTGGCTTGGACGTGAGAGCTTGCTCTTAAAGGCAAGGCATAGTACTTGGCACATAAGCTCTAAAAGAGCTGCAAACATCAAAAAGTGTTTTTCCGTTTTTTTTCCTTTATTGCAATCTCTAAGCAAACACAGGAATTTACGAATGAGCCATTGGGCTGAAATCTATTTTTGGCTTGCGATGGTGAGCTGATTGGTGTTCATTCGATACATATAACTCTGTATCATGGCCTTCATCTGACGTTCCAACTGGCGAAGGGTGTCAGAGGGCATAGTATGAACTACGTTATGGAGCAATAGTGAGTCAGTGCGATAGCGAAAGGCATGTGTGACTCTGTTACCATCAAAATCAATGACATAGTTCCCCTTGACAAATTCGTAGCTACTGGTCTCAGGCACCCAGTGCATGGCGGAGGTCTTAGAAGGAGGCGTGTTGATCATGTCCTGCCCAAAGGCAATATAGGGCTGGTCATAACCAATGTAATTGAGGATGGTGGGCATAATATCGATTTGCTGAACTACGCGACAAGTATCGTAACCATGAAGCAATGTATCTGAAGGTACATAGAGGATAATGGGCACGCTGGAGTGACCGAGCGTAGTAGTATAGAACTTGTCGTAATGCCGACTTGTATGGTCGGAAGTAATGACAAAAAGAGTGTTCTTGAACCATTTTTGGTGGCTGGCCTTTTCAAAGAAAAGACGTATGGCATTGTCGCTGTATGCAATACATTCCTGGATAGGGTCCTCTCCTTTCGGGAATTTCCCCTTGTATCGCTCAGGCATGGGATAAGGAGTATGGCTTGAGGCGGTAAAGACAGCGGTCATAAACGGTTGTTCCATCTCACTCATGCGATCGCAATAGAATTGCAAAAACTCTTCGTCAAAAATAGCCCAAGTACCATCAAAATCCTTATCACCATGATAATGAGGATCTTTATTGTATTCCGTCCTGCCATAATAACGTTGGAAACCAGTGGCACGGGCAAATGCCTCAAAGCCCATGGAACCATTCTGTGCTCCATGGAAGAAAGCCGACGTGTAACCCTTATGCTGAGACAGCTCACGTGCCAGACCCGACATATCATTGAGCGATGCAGGAGTTAAGAAAAGCGGCTCTACATAGTTTGGCAGACTGGACAGGACAGACGGCATGCCTTCTATACTCTTACGGCCATTGGCATAGGAATACTGCCATGTCAGAGCATGACGGGTAATAAGTGAATCCAGAAAGGGGGTGAATCCCTTGAAGGTACCACCATGAAGAGTCTTGTTGTAAAAGCCAAAATGCTGTTTGCTGAAACTCTCAAGTATCATAACCACAACATTCATGGGCCTGAAACGAACAGAATCAGCTGGAAGGTGAACTGGCGAGAAGAGGTCGTCAACTTCCTGTTGTGACATATAGTCTGGAGTAATAAACGGCGTCTTGTTAATTGACCGGATAATGGCGAAGGGTGTGTTAAGCACTATTCCAGTCTCGCTAGCCTTGTTCACATACTGATTGGCATTGCTGATAGTAATGGGGCGTGTTGCCGTGGTGAAGCCGCCTCGCATTCCTGCAACACAAAGCGGCAGTACAATAACTAAAAGGAATCCGTTGAAAATATAATAGCCAGACTTATGTGTGACGGGTATGCAAACTGGACGCCGGAAAAGTTTCCAGAAGGCTACGGCGATAACGACCAGGAATAAGAGATACCAGTTAGCAACCAATTGCTCACCTAAGATTTTTAACATACTGCCAAGGCTTTCGTTGCTGAATTCGCTGAATACAGAAAGCGTTGTACGTCTGCCTGTGAACTGATAATAGACGCAGTCAATCAGATTGGCTGATACACAAATAGTGTTGACGACAGCGTATATCAACTGCGAGATGGAATAGAACCACTTCTTCTCCTTGTAATGGAGAGGAAAAAGGAACATCAGTATGATAAGTGAGTTGGTATAGAGAATAGCGGAAGTATCGAAAATCAAACCCGCTGCAAAGAGGTGGAGAGTATGAGAGAAACTCATGCCTGCGTAAGCAGACATGTTAACTATCAAAAACACCAAACGACACAGCGTATATGCCACAAACACCCATAGGATGTTCCATAACAAAGCATAGCCGTTACTGATAAAAGAATAGCGTTTCATGCAGCAAAGGTAATGCGAAAAAATCAAAGTACAGTTTTTTTCAGTACACAAATCATTGTTTTTCCTTACCTTTGCAACGGTATTCAAGAAGAAGGTATTTCTATCAGACATTAACATGAAACATGTTACTAAAATGGTTAAGAAATGGTTGTGGGCAAGTATCACAGCTATCTTGATTCTTTGGGTAGCCTCACGCTGGCACGTTTGGTTTAATATGCCCGACGAACCACCTTATGTAGCCTCCATGGAACCCGACCGCATACTGTTAACATTTGGCGACTCGCTTGAAGACAGCAGAAACGTAAGTTGGACATGCGATTCTGTGCTTTATAAAGATGCTTATCTGGAATTAGCTGAATGTGATAGCGGAAATGTAACACAACGAATTGAGGCGCAAGGAGAAGTCTTTAAGTCAAGAAACGGAAAGGCATGCTATTATCACGTAAAGCTGCGGCATTTGCATGCAAACAAACGCTATTTCTATCGTGTGAACACCCATGGGAAACATACCCCATGGTACTCATTCAGAACATATCCCAAGAAACGGGATGCATTTGCTTTTATGTATGTAGGCGATGTACAAGATTCCATTGGCGGCAAGACAAATGAATTCCTTAAAAAAGCCCTGATGTTACACCCCGAGACCGAGATGTTGCTTTGTGGCGGTGACTTAACGGAAAGACCTGCTGACAATTACTATGCCGAGACTTTCAGGAACTTGGACTCCATCTGCACAGCCATGCCCATTGTAACTGTTACGGGAAACCATGATTACCTTAAGACGTTTATCAGAAAACTTGAACGGCGTTTTTCTCTGACCTTCTCTTATTTCCTTGATTCCATGATAGGAGAAAATCAGGTATTTTATCTGAATTATGCCAACACAGAATTCTTTTTCCTGGACAGCAACCGCGAACCTTGTTTCCTGTGGACTCAGCGACAGTGGCTTGAGAAAGAATTGAAAAAGAGTACCGCAAAATGGAAAATCTTAGTGCTGCATCATCCGCTATATTCAATCAGTGGCACATACAATAATCTCTCACAAAGGTTAATGTTCAATGGACTGGTAAACAAATATGGTATAGACTTAGTACTGCAAGGCCATGAGCATGAATATGCCCGCATGACAATCCCTGGAGACAAGGAAACGACGCAGGAAATCAAGACAACACCCGTTTATCTCATCAGCCATTGTTCTCCAAAGAATTACAGGATAGTCTTTGATGAGCGTTTTGACAAATATGGCCTCTCCAGCCGATACTACCAGTCCGTAAAAATTCAAGGTGACACGTTGCAGCTAGCAACATACGATGTCTATTCCCATTCTCTCTACGACTCATTGAATATCATTAAAAACAGCAAGAAAAATCCTCTGGTGCTTGATTTCGGCAGGACTATTCCTGAGAACATGAGTTACGAAACAGATTTGAAGAATAAAAAATCACGCAAATTTGCAGAAAGGATTAGTTTGTATTGCAAAAAGCACCCTGAGCGAATTAATCCTGAACAATAACAGGACAAGTTTTAAGCAAAATGAGAGCAACAGACAGACATGTGCCAAGTCCTATCGCAGTAATTGTTAATATGCTGCTACTCTATGTAGCATATATGGTAACGCGGGTAGCCTTTTATTTTGAAAACCACAGCGTCTATGAGCATCTTGCAGGCAACATCAAGATATGGGACATCTTCTGCGGAGGTCTGTATTTCGACACTTCTGCCATAGCTTACACCAACGCCCTGTACTTAGTACTTGTCCTGCTGCCCTGGACAATCAAAGAAACTGCTGTCTGGCAGCATTTCTGCAAGTGGTTATATATGGTTGTCAACGGAATCGGAATTGCCATAAACCTGTGTGATGCAGTTTACTTTCAATATACTGCCCGCCGCACTACCATCGCCTTCTTCAGTGAGTTTGGCGCAGATGACAAGTTGGGAAGAATCATAGGTTTGGAATTCCTACGCCATTGGTACCTCGTATTGCTGTTCGTCATCATCATTGCCCTACTGTATCGATGTTATCTGAAGCCCAGACCACGCACCTCTCCCCGCGTTTGGTATTATATCACTCAAACCATATCGTTGTCCATAGCGCTTGTCCTATGCTGGGCAGGCATGCGCGGTAGCTTTGGAGACAACCGCCCCATCAATATCAACACAGCTAACCAATTCATAGTTCGCCCCAACGATGCTTCACTCATACTGAACACACCCTTCACCATACTCCGCACTATCGGTAAGCATCCATATGTTAAACCCGACTACTATCAAGACCCTGTGGAATTGGAGAGCATCTTCTCCCCCATCCATAGTCCGCAATCTGCCCATCATTCTTCTCCCACGCATAAAAACATCGTCATTATTATTCTTGAGAGTTTCGGGCGTGAATATATAGGCAGTCTGAATAAGGACATTCTGGCTGACTACAAAGGCTACACACCATTTCTTGATTCTTTAATCGCGCAGTCTGTTACCTTCCGCCACACCTATTCCAACGGAAAGTCCAGCATTGATGCCATGCCTTCCACCCTTTCCGGGCTGCCGATGTTTGTTGAGTCATTTGTTGCCTCTACTCATGCCAACAACCAGTTGGGTGGCATGGCGGCCTGCCTCAACACCATGGGTTACCAGACGGCTTTCTTTCATGGCGCCCCTGCCTCCAGCCTTGGTTTCCAGAGTTTCACAAAGGCCACAGGCTTCCAGCAATGCTGGAGCCAGGAAGATTTCGAGGCAGACAGCCGTACAGAGGGCCGTGCAGCATCCGACAACTGGTGGGGTATCTGGGACGAGCCGTTCCTGCAATACTTCCGTATAAAGATGACTGACATGAAACAGCCTTTCATGACAGCCCTGTTCACCCTGACCAGCCATCACCCATTTCATGTGCCCGGGAAATATAAAGAAATGTTTCCTGAAGAGGAAATGCCCATCCATAAATGTATACGCTATACCGACCATGCTCTGAAGCTCTTTTTCAAAGAGGCAGCCAAGGAACCATGGTTCAAGAATACCGTTTTTGTTCTGACAGGTGACCATACAAACATGAGCAACCATGCAGAATACAAAAGCAGCATCAATCAATTCAGCGTCCCAGTCATCATCTACGATGCAAGTCACAGCCTGAAGCCAGGCATGCGCAACAGCATTGCCCAGCAAACCGACATCATGCCTACCATCCTCAACTTAACAGGCTACAACAAACCTTACATGGCATTTGGCTGTGACCTGCTGAACACACCAGACAATGACACCTGGGCAGTCAATTACATAGATGGCATCTACCAATACTGCAAAAATGGTTATGTGCTACAGTTTGATGGAAAGAATTCCATAGGTCTCTACACTTTAACCGACTACCGGATGCATCGTAATCTTTTGGGAAAGGTTCCTTTGCAACCTTCCATGGAGCGTGAGCTGAAGGCTGTCATTCAGCAATACATGAATCGCATAATCAATAATCAGCTGTTGCCATAGGAACAGTTTATATACCTGATTTAATGATTTAATTATTCATATACAAAAATCTCATTTCAAAAGATTTATCAACGGATGAAGATAAAGTTTTTCGGAATAATTTCAATATCCATTATATTGGCACTCATATCTTGCACCAATATCAGTAACGTAGAATATACCGAGGCAAAAAACTATTTTCACAAAACCAATGCCCCACTTCCTACAAGTATGAAAATTACTTCCCAAATGGCCTTCGACAGTCAATTCGGGATGGCTACACGAATGGGTGCAAACGGAATTCCTACGGCAATCGATTTCAAAAAGAGCTTTGTGTTAGCAAAAGTCATGCCCCAGACTGATACAGAGACTACATTGACCCCATTGTCACTCACTAAGAAAAACAACAAACTTATACTCACCTATCGCATTATCGAAGGTGCAAAACTATCCTATACCACCCAACCTATGTTCATTCTCCTTGTACCCAAAGCCTATCAAGACTTGGATATAGAAGAACAGATTGTAGAATAAGGGCTCACTATTAAATTCCTGTGTTTGCTTAGAGATTGTAATAAAGAAAAAAACAGGAAAAAACTCTTTCATTGATTTCAATCTTTACAAGATTTGCGTCCGCTGCTGATGCTGTCTTACTGTAAGTGAAATCCTTTATATATAAAGAGATACAATCACCTGATTTGTTTACTACTCGTGAAGATTATTTCAAGAAAATCTGAACTTAACAATTAATTATTCAATTAATTATTTTATTTTTGCAAAAGATAATTTACAAACTATAAATGACAAACATGAAACACTTAAAACTCTTTTTGATGGCATTAGCCATGATGATTGCATTAAACGCAGAAGCTTATATCCAAATTTCACCAGCTAATTATCAAAATTTTATTCAGAATTATGAATATAACTTTCCCGGACGTACTGTTGAATATCGAGAAAACATGCAGGGAAGCTATGATGCTGATTTAGGTGCCTATATAGCATTGCTTAACCCTTTATACTTACCTTCTTTTGATACTGGATATTATGATGAGTATGAGGGTGTATATTATGGGACCACTTATGGTGTCGCTTTTATTACATATAATCCGTTAGATGGATATTATTACTATGATGATTACGGCTGCACATGGTTCTGTACTGGAAATTCTATTTCTGACTATGAATATACAAACGGCATTTATCAGATTCTGTATGATGAACCGTATGACCCTGAAGATGAATTCTCCAATCATATATCAGGCCCATATTTCTCTGGAGAGTTTATGAGTTCTGAGGAAGTCTATATCATTATATATACGACAAACTAACTTGATATATTAAAGGACTTTATAATCATTCTTTTGTTTATACTGTGTTACAGGCAATGTTATATATATAATATATGTGTGTAATCAAACACAATGACATGTTTTTGGGTCAGTGCTATTCTAGGACAGGACTGGCAATTCTGTTTGCTGTCTTCGGCATGAGTATGTATGGACAGTACACCCCTTCTGAATTAGTGAATAGAGCATATGTTACAAAAAAAGATGTGGTGTACAGCATACAGTATAGCTATCCGTCACTTATGCCATCCTCTCGTGTTTGTGAAGTGTTTTCTGTAGAAAACAGAATGCTGACATCAGCGTTACTTGTGGACAGCGTAGAGTTTTACGGACACTTCTGGCCTTTGGGGAAAATCATGAGGAATGCCTTCCAGAACTGCGTGGAATTAGAGACCGTGAAGATTCCAACTAGTGTAAAAACCATAGATGAATTAGCTTTCCAGGGATGCACTAAGTTGTCCTCAGTTGAGATGCCAAGCTCTGTGACTATTTTAGGGAAATATGCTTTTTCTCTATGTACCCAACTGGTATCCTTCACCATCCCGAGCCAACTGAGTATTATACAGGAAGGAACATTCTATGGTTGCAGTGGTCTGAGGAGAGTGACCATTCCCATTATCACAAAAACCATATCAAAGTATGCGTTCAAGGGGTGCACATCAATGGACACACTTATTGTATATTGCAAGACACCGCCTTCCAAGGACAAGGAGGCCTTCAATGGTTTCTCCGACCACTGCGTGCTGATGGTTCCTCTGGGCAAGACGCAGGCCTATCGCAATGCCGGCTGGACGGAGGAGATATTCAAGGGGGGCATCAGGGAGATAGGCGCTCCTGAAGCCATCCAGCCTGTGAAGGTAAGGGAAAGGACAGGCAGCGCCACGTGGCATGACCTCGAAGGCCGCCCGACTGCCGCTCCCCGTAAGGGCAGGATATACATCAAGGACGGCCGGAAGGTGCTGGTGAGATAGGAAGAGGTATGAAAACCTAAAACTGAATCGATTATGAGAAAAACTCTCTTATTTATTCCTCTTCTTCTGCTGGTGCTGCCGGCACGGGCATGGGATTTCTGCTGGCCGAATGAGGACGGCATTATGCTTTACTACAATGTTGTATCCCAAGACGAGCAATGCTGCGAGTTGGCCTTGTGCCAGGGGATTGAATACAACTGCGACACCCTCAGGATACCTGAGGTGGCCATCTCCAGAGGAAATCAGGAGAGAGGCGATCCCGACACGACATACGCTGTCATCGGCATAGGAACCAGGGCCCTGTCGTATGCCGAGATGAATAAACAGGGAGTCTATCCTTATACAGGACCGAGTACATTCAGGGTCGTACAGCTACCCTATGGACTGAGCTATATCTCCAACACAGCTTTCAACGGCAGTGGCGTGGAGGAAATCGTCTGGCCGGAGAACAACGAGTGGTTCCGATCTATAGGGAACAGAGCATTTACCAAGTCAGCACTGCAACATATTGTTATTCCCAAAACAACTGAGGCAATCGGGGAATATGCGTTTAGCGATTGTCTTCTCAACTCCGTTGAATTTGAGGAGGGCAACAAGAAACTGACACTGATTCCTGATAATTGTTTCTACTCCTGCTACTGGCTGACTGAGATCAGACTCAGCCCCTCCATTACGGAAATAGGGAAATCGGCTTTCGAAGGGTGTTGGAGAATGAAGACTGTGAGATTATCCCCTAACTTAAAGACAATCGGCTCCTTTGCTTTCTCCAGATGTTCTGGCCTTGAGGCCCCTCGTCTCCCATATGGTCTGCAATTCATTAAAAGTTATGCCTTCCAAGGACATCCCAAATGGAAAAGCCTTGAGTTGCCGGCAACGATGTGCGACATCCATGAGTATGCTTTTTCATGCGGAACTATACCAGGGATGGCATATGACAGAATGGGAATAGATACCTTATATGTCAACTGTGAGACGCCCCCCTACTGTGTTTCAGAATTTGTGTTCGGAGCATATACCTACGATGACGAAGAGAGGAATTATACTTCTTCTATCAAGAAGACATGGCTCGTTGTCCCCGTAGGCTCTGTGGAAGAGTATGCCACCACCTGGCCGTGGACCCGTTTTGACATAAGCCATATAATAGGCCGTGACGTGTCGGGCATAAAGGGGACAAAAGTCAGGGAGGACGGCGCGGAGAGCATCTTCTCGGTTGACGGCAGACAAATGCCAGAACCCAGACAGGGACTTAACATCATCCGCTACAAGGACGGCACGGCAAAGAAAGTCGTGGTAAAATAGACTCCCTATTAGATTTCTTTGTTTGCTTCGCAAGGAGCCTCACCCCCTTCCCCCTCTCCTGAAGGAGATGGGAGTTATTATCTTATTGATTTAAAGTAACTTAATGTTTTCCCTCCCTTGAGGGGAGGGCTAGGGAGAGGCTCAGGGAGGGTCAGGGAGAGGCGCCCTGTGAGGCTTGTGTTTTAGCCCGAAGGGCGGTGTTTTTGCTTTTTGATGTTTGTAATAACGGAGTGATGTGCAAGGGCTTTGGCTTGGACGTGAGAGCTTGCTCTTAAAGGCAAGGCAGAGTACTTGGCACATAAGCTCTGAAAGAGCTGCAAACATCAAAAAGTGTTTTTCCGTTTTTTTTCTTCATTACAATCTGTAAGCAACACAGGCTTGCAGGTGAGCCGGAATAAGCCATCCGTTGCCAACCTCACTTGCCATTTCATCATCAGACAGTGCAAGTCAAACCAAAAACACATAAAGGTTGCCTCTTCTGCTGAAATTATTATTTTTAAATGGCATGTTCTTTAAGTTTTTCTGCCCAACTTTGCACTAGAAAACACGACAATACCAATAAATTTTTATGAGAAGAGTTATAAAATTGTCAAAAGGTCTCGACATTCATCTCGCAGGCAAGGCATTACCCAAAAGGTTCTCCGTCAAGCCAAGCGGGAAGTATGCTCTGATGCCATCATGCTTTGAAGGAGTAAAGCCAAAAGTAATGGTCAAAGAGGGAGACAAGGTCAAAGCCGGCGACACGTTGTTCATCAACAAAGAGTATCCCGCAGTAAAGTTTTCCTCGCCGGTAAGTGGCACGGTAAGCTCCATTCAGCGTGGTGACCGCCGCAAATTGCTCAGCGTGTGTATTGATGCCGACGGACAACAGGAATACAAAGATTTCGGCAAGAAGGATGTGGCAGCTCTCACGGGAGGCGAAATTATAGACAGCCTACTTGAAGCAGGCCTGTTCGGCTATATAAACCAGTTGCCTTACGCCATTTCTACAAATCCTCAGGTCCTGCCTAAGGCTATTTTTGTATCTGCGCTTCGCGACATGCCTCTTGCCGGCGACTTTGAATATGAGCTTGAAGGTCAGGAAACCGATTTTCAGACAGGCCTGACTGCCCTGTCAAAAATAGCTAAGACCTATCTCGGTATTGGCGCAAGCCAAAGCTCGTCAGCTCTCCTCAATGCCAAGGACGTTGAAACAGTAGTATTTAAAGGCAAATGCCCCGCTGGTAACGTCGGAGTTCAAATAAACAACATAGACCCTGTAAACAAAGGCGAAGTAGTGTGGACAGTTGAACCGACATCGGTTATCTTTTTCGGCCGGCTGTTCAACAGCGGACATATTGACCTCCGACGTATCGTTGCCCTTGCAGGAAGCGAAGTAAAGAATCCTGCCTATACCGAAATGGTGGTTGGTCAGGATCTCGCATCACTCCTCAATGACAATTTGAATACCGGGAGTAAAGTGCGCGTCATTTGCGGTAATCCTCTGACAGGCGTTAAGACATCAGCAGAAGGATTTCTTGGAGCACACACAAGTGAAGTCACCGTTATTCCAGAAGGTGACAGCACAGACGAAATGCTGGGATGGATTATGCCGCGCCTCAACCAATTCTCGGTAAGCCGCAGCTATTTCTCATGGCTTCTTGGCAACAGGAGCTATCGTCTCGATGCACGCATCAAAGGCGGTGAACGCCACATGATTATGAGCGGCGAATACGACCGGGTATTACCCATGGACATCTATGGAGAATACCTCATCAAGGCAATCATTGCAGGCGACATTGACAAAATGGAACAGCTTGGAATCTACGAGGTAAGTCCAGAAGACTTTGCCGTTGCCGAATTTGTTGACAGTAGTAAACTAGAATTACAGCGTATTGTCCGCGAAGGGCTTGACATGCTGAGAAAGGAGAATGCATAATGAGCAGACTAAAAGAATATACAGAGAAAATAAAGCCTCTCTTCGAGCCCGAAGGCAAATTACATGCTTTCCATAGCGTGTATGATGGTCTGGAGACTTTCCTGTTCGTTCCCAACACCACTTCAAAGAGCGGCACCCACATACATGATGCCATTGACTCAAAGCGCATCATGAGCATGGTTGTCATCGCCCTACTCCCCGCTTTGCTGTTCGGCATGTACAACATTGGCTATCAGAATGCCGTTGCCGCCGGTCAGCTTGCCGACGCATCAACGGCTGGAATGTTCCTCTATGGTTTGCTTGCTGTATTGCCTAAGCTGATTGTAAGCTACGCTGTAGGTCTGGGCATTGAATTCGCATGGGCACAATGGAAAGGCGAAGAAATTCAGGAAGGATACCTCGTGAGCGGAATCATTATTCCCATGATTCTCCCTGTCGGCTGTCCTATATGGATCATCGTCCTTGCCGTTGCCTTTGCTGTAATAATTGGCAAGGAGATATTCGGCGGGACAGGAATGAACATCTTCAATGTTGCTTTGCTTGCACGTGCTTTCCTCTTCTTCTCCTACCCTACAAAGATGAGCGGCGACACCGTCTGGATAAGCACGGAGAAAATTCTCGGTATGGGCTATGAACTTCCCGATTCATTTACAAAGGCAACGCCACTTGGAGAGTTAGCCCAGGGCAGTATTCCTTCATCAACACTTACCGACAGCTTCATCGGGCTGATTCCCGGCTCAATAGGTGAGACAAGCGTTATAGCCATCGCCATCGGAGCCGTTATTCTTCTTTGGACCGGCATAGCATCATGGAAGACCATGTTCAGCGTATTTGCCGGTGGAACAATCATGGCAATCGTGTTCAGCGCCACCGGTCAGACTCCCGTTGACTGGTACGAGCACCTCTTACTCGGAGGTTTCTGCTTCGGTGCAGTATTCATGGCGACCGACCCTGTAACCTCAGCCCGCACAGAGAAAGGCAAATATATCTATGGCACCATCATCGGTGCGTTGGCCATCATCATCAGGGTGATGAACCCAGGTTTCCCTGAAGGAATGATGCTTGCCATTCTCTTCGGCAACATGATTGCTCCCGCCATCGACTACTTCGTGGTTCAGGCAAACATCAGCAAACGTCTCGCAAGAGTTAAGAAACAATCAGAAACAAGATAAACCATGTCAAAGAAGAAACTCACGGATTCCAATTCGTACATCATAATTTACAGCTGCCTGATGGTAGTTATCGTTGCATTCCTCCTTGCCTTTGTCAGCAGTTCGCTCAAACCGGCCCAGGATGTCAACGTGGCTCTCGACAAGAAAAAGCAGATTCTTGCCGCTCTCAACATACGCCATCTCGACAACAAGCAGAGCGCAGCCAAATACAACGAGGTAGTTGAAGCCGATGCCATCATCAACATTGACGGCAACTACATAGAGAAAGGAACCCAAGGCGGCGAGAAAGCCGGATTCCGTCTCAACAGTGCTGATTACAAGAACGGCAAGCTCGCCGTTTATGAGTGTAACGTCGGCGGAGAGCGCAAATACGTTGTCCCCGTATTCGGACAAGGATTGTGGGGACCCATTTGGGGCTATATCGCTGTCAATGCCGATGGCAACACCATTTATGGTGCCTACTTCAGTCATGAGGGAGAAACAGCTGGTCTGGGAGCCGAAATCAAGGACAGCCAGACATGGCAGGAACAATTCGCAGGAAAAACCATTTATGATGCCGTAGGCAAGACCATTCTCAAGGTTCTCAAGAAGAGCGAAGTCAGGAATCCGCAAAGCGAAGTCGATGCCGTGACGGGCGCGACACTAACCTCTGTTGGTGTAAGCGATATGCTTCAGGAAGGTTTCAGTAAATATCAGAAATATCTGAGGAAGTAATAACAATCATTCTAAAAGACAACAATATGGCTTTTTTCAGCAATAGGATAAAAGAGGTATTCCTGAGTCCGCTCAATATCCTCAACCCGGTACTCGTTCAGGTACTCGGCATCTGTTCAGCCCTGGCTGTTACATCACAACTCAAGCCAGCAATTGTCATGGGCATCGCCGTGACAATAATCACCGCTTTCAGCAATCTCATCATTTCGGTTCTGCGTACCACAATCCCGACACGTATCCGCATCGTTGTACAGCTTGTAGTTGTGGCAGCCCTTGTAACTATTGTAAGCCAGGTGCTTAAAGCATTTGCCTACGATGTCAGCGTACAACTCTCCGTCTATGTCGGACTTATCATCACCAACTGTATTCTCATGGGACGCCTTGAAGCTTTCGCCATGCAGAACACCCCTTTGCAGTCGTTTGTTGACGGAGCCGCCAACGGTCTCGGCTACGGAATGATTCTCGTCATTGTCGGTGGCATTCGTGAACTGCTCGGACGCGGCACATTGCTCGGCTACCAGATAATCCCCGACGTCGCTTACGAACATGGCTATTTGAACAACGGCACAATGACAATGCCTGCAATGGCGCTCATCGTTATCGGTATCATCATTTGGGTTCATCGCGCTTATTTCTATAAGAACGACAAGTAATACATAAAACAGCAAGACAATGGATCATATCATAACTCTATTTTTCAGGTCTATTTTCGTAGACAACATGATTTTCGCCTTCTTCCTCGGCATGTGTTCCTACCTTGCCGTGAGCAAAAACGTGAAGACATCCATCGGACTGGGATTAGCCGTGACTTTCGTACTCTGTGTCACCGTCCCTGTCAACTACCTGTTACAAACCCTTGTACTCGGTCCTGACTGCCTCATCAAGGGAGTCGACCTCAGCTATTTGGCATTCATACTCTTCATCGCCGTCATTGCCAGCATAGTTCAGCTTGTCGAGATGGTCGTTGAACGCTTCTCTCCTGCCCTATACGGCGCACTTGGAATATTCCTCCCGCTCATCGCAGTCAACTGTGCCATTATGGGAGCATCACTCTTCATGCAGCAGCGCATAGGCCTCGACCCATCGAGTCCTCAGTACATAGGGAGCATCCTCGATGCTCTTGTCTATGCTCTCGGCAGCGGCATTGGCTGGACACTCGCCATTGTGTCACTCGGTGCCATTCGTGAAAAAATGGCCTACAGCGATGTACCCAAACCACTTCAGGGACTTGGCATCAGTTTCATCGTTGTTGGTCTGATGGCATTAGCTATGATGTGTTTCTCAGGACTTAAATTGTAATTATTTCTATGGATATTTATTATATATTTGCAAGCATAGGAGTTTTCCTCTCCATAATACTCATTCTTGTAGCTATGCTACTTGTGGCTAAAAAATATCTCAGTCCGAGTGGCAAGGTAACCATCACAGTCAACGGTGACCGCAAACTCGTTGTAGAACAAGGCGGCTCAGTCATGAGCACACTCAACGAAAACGGCATCTACCTGCCGTCAGCATGCGGAGGGAAAGCAAGCTGCGGGCAGTGTAAGCTGATGATTCTGAAGGGAGGCGGCGAGATTCTTGACTCAGAACGCCCCCACTTCACCCGTAAGGAAATAAAAGAGAAGTGGCGTCTTGGATGTCAGGCCAAGGTCAAAGGCGACATGGAAGTAAAAGTCCCCGAGAGTGTTCTCGGCGTCAAAGAATGGGAATGCACCGTCATCAGCAATCGCAATGTGGCCACTTTCATCAAAGAGTTCAAGGTTCAGCTCCCGCCGGGCGAACATATGGACTTTGAGCCGGGAAGCTATGCCCAGATTGTTATTCCCGAATATGATATCGATTACAACCGCGACTTCGACAAGGAACTTATTGGTGACCTCTATATACCTTCCTGGGAGAAATTCGGCCTCTTCGGTCTCAAGCAGAAAAACACCGTTCCAACCATCCGCGCATACTCAATGGCCAACTATCCCGACGAGGGCGACATCATCACCCTCACAGTACGTATCGCCACTCCTCCCTTCAAGCCCAAAGACCAGGGGACAGGATTTATGGATGTACCGTGCGGAATCGCATCAACCTACATTTTCTCCCTCAAGCCAGGCGACAAGGTACGCATGAGCGGTCCTTACGGAGAGTTCCATCCTCATTACGGCACAGGACGCGAGATGATTTGGGTTGGCGGTGGTGCCGGAATGGCTCCCCTGCGGGCACAGATCATGCATCTGCTCCGTACGCTCCATGTCCGCGACCGTGAGATGCACTATTTCTATGGTGCACGCGCCATCGACGAAGTGTTCTTCATGGATGACTTCCTCGAACTTGAACGCGAGTATCCCAACTTCCACTTCCATCTTGCTCTTGACCGTCCTGACCCTAAGGCCGACAGCCTCGGAGTAAAATACACACCAGGATTTATCGCACCAGTACTGGGTGACACATATCTCAAGCAGCATGAGTCGCCTGAGGACATAGAGTACTACCTTTGCGGACCTCCCATGATGTCAAAGACAGTTCTTGACCTTCTTTACTCGCTCGGAGTTGAGGACGACATGATCAGTTTTGACAACTTCGGCTGATTCTGTGTTTGCTTAGAGCTTGTAATAAGAAAAAAACAGGAAAAAACTCTTTTTGATGTTTGCAGCTCTTTCAGAGCTTTAGTGCCAAGCACTATGCCTTGCCTTTAAGAGCAAGCTCTTACGTCCAAGCCAAAGCCCTTGTCACATCACTATCGTTATAACAAACATCCAAAAGCAAAAACACCGCCCTTCGGGCTAAAAAAAATGAGCCTCTCCCCATCCCTAGTTCCACCAGCTTCTCTTCATAACTGTGATGTCTGTTCATACTGTAACTCCTTAGTTTTGTGTCTAACTTTTGGGGTGCAGTTCATATGGATGGAACTGTTATGTCATTGACTTAAAGCAACTTAAAAAACCGCTCCACTAAGTTAAGTGGAGCGGTCATGAAATGACTGAGGAGTGTGTCTTCCGCTGTCAATTCAGGTTTTTATTTTTTTTTGCCTGACTCCAATTTACCAATATTTAATGAAAAATATCAGGCGAAAAATTTGTTTTTTTTGTGAATTATCTATAATTTTGTGACAAATATCTAAAAATATATGTAATATGAGAAAATTAAAAATTATTCTGCTAAATGTTGTTATGTTGACAACACTAAACGCAAGTGCTGATGTTGTAATGACGCCTGAAGACGTGGAGTATTTCCTAAATAATTTTCTTCAATGGAAAGGTTGCGATTCTCTTATTTTTTCCCAAACATTGTATGGTGATTATGACGGTGTCTCTAACAGATGGATAGCACCGATAAACCGTTCAGATTTGCCTACACTTTTCCCAGGAGTATATGACGATTATAATAACACTCACACTGGTGTGGCATATGGTTTTGCTCTGATAGTTCCTGACCTTAATGAGGATTATTATATATATTATGATCTTGGGTATAATTTCTATTATAACTATAACTCACTCGAAGACTATGAAGGTATGTATGGTGTCTATCAGATTCATCAAGACGGACCTGAGCCAGACCCGGAAGCTGGTGGAGACTCTTCTACATGTCAGGAGCGTATTTCTCAGCAGACCTTTTGTGGTATCCATTATCAAAAATGATACTTATTATCTATCGGTAATATGTGTCGTCCATGAAAGACTCAATGAGATTCCTGCTTGCCATCCTGTCTTTTCTTCTGTACACCCCGTCGGTATGGGCATGGGACTTCTGCCTTCTGAACGAAGACAGTATTATGCTGTATTACAACATAGTGGACCTGGACGAGGGATCGTGCGAGGTGACTTTATGCCGGGGTGCGGAATACAAGTGTGACATACTGAGGATACCCGGAGATATAGTCCTCAACAGAGGAAACTGGGACTTCGGCGACCCCGACACCATGCTGACTGTCATAGGCATTGGCGAGGATGCTTTCCGATATGATGCGAAGCATCCTGATGTATATAACTTCACAAGCGAAATCGGTATTGTCGCCTTGCCTAATAGCATAGAGTATATTGGTGAATGTGCTTTCTGCGGCAGCAAGCTGACGAGGATTGTCTGGCCTGAGGGCAACGAGTGGTTCCATAGCATAGGAAAGAATGCTTTCAGCAACTCAGATTTGTCAGAAATCACCATACCCCGAACGATAATGGAGATAGGCAGAAGTGCGTTCGCTAACTCAGGTGTGACTCGCGTTGAGTTCGAGGAGGGCAACAGATTCCTTACCAAAATACCTTATGCCTGCTTCAGTAGTTGCGAGATACTGCAGGAAGTGAGGATGTGCAACTCCATCACCGAGATAGGCGAGAGAGCCTTTATGAATTGCACACGCCTACGTACCGTACATCTCGGCTCTGGCCTGAAAACCATTGGGAAGAGTGCCTTTGAGGAGTGCAAGGAGCTGGCGCCTCCCAAACTACCCTATGGCTTGGAGTTCATCTGGGAAAGAGGCTTTGCGGGGCATGGATATTGGAGGTCTTTTGAGCTGCCATCAACAATCAGGGATCTTGGGAAATACGCTTTTTGTAGTTATAAGATAATCAATTATGAGCTTGATACGCGTTTATATTTCCCATATATCGATTCTCTGTATGTCAACAAGGAGGTGACGCCTTATTGCGCATCCGAAGAGTCGCTGGGTGACTACACCTACTGGGACAAGAATCTGAGGAGTTATACCCGGGTCATACAAGAAACCGTCCTCGTTGTCCCCATGGGCTGCGTAGAGGAGTATGCCACAACCTATCCCTGGGACCGCTTTAGCAGGAAATGGATTTGTGCCCGTGATGTCTCGGGTGTAAAGACCGCGACCGTGAAGGAGTCTCAACCCGAGGGTGTCTTCTCGCTTGACGGCAAGCGCCTGGCCAAGCCTCAGAAAGGACTGAACATCATCCGCCACAAGGACGGCACGGCAAAGAAAGTCGTGGTAAAAAAGACTCCCTATTAGATTTCTTTGTTTGCTTAGAGATTGTAATAAGAAAAAACAGGAAAAACCCTTTCATTGATTTCAGTCTTTACAAGATTTGCGTCTGCAGCCGATGCTGTCTGACTGTAAGTAAACTTCCGTCAGCC